>NZ_JASUTP010000033.1:0-14903 GCF_030445475.1 Thermodesulfobacterium sp.
TTTTAGGTTTTATGTTATCATTAATTTAAAAAATATTAAAAATTTTTATTATGCCTCTAAAATATTTTATTAAAAGACACAATTTATATTCTACTCCCATATTAAGTGTAATCAGACATTTTTTCATATTTTAGATGAATTTTCTATATCATCCAGAAAGAGGGCTTCTTGAAGAAAATATTGATTGCTTTAGTTTTAAACAACCTTTTCTTTTTTCGTTTTTTCTTCATACATTCTTTTGTCGGCAATTTCTATTAACAGTTTTATTATTTCCTGAGTTGGCATGTTGATATTTTCTATATCATCAGGAAAGATTGAAATGCCATAACTAAAAGATAGATTAAACTCTTTGAAAATTTCCTCTATATTCTGCCTTAAAGCATTTATTCTTTTTGTTGGGTCTTCGTTAGATTCCAATAATACAATAAATTCATCTCCACCATATCTTGATATGATGTCATATTTTCTAAAATTTGCAGTTAATATCTCAGCCACTTCTTTTAAAACGTTATCACCCTTGTTATGTCCATATGTATCATTAATCAGTTTAAAGTTGTCAAGGTCTATAAATATAAGAAAAAGTTTATTGTTTTTGTTTCTTTTTAATTTTTCAATCAATTTTGCTAAATAATCTTTAAGATAATATCTGTTATACAACCCTGTAAGTTCATCTTTGATAGCCATTAAATAAGTATCTTTTAATTTTTGTTCTTTTAAAGATAAAATGGAATCATATTTTTTGGTAATTTCTTCTAAAAGATTTTGTAGTAGTCTTATTTTTATTTCCTCTCTCATCTTTCCTTCATCGCCAACAAGATAGATGTTTCATTATAAAACTTTAGTTTTTTAAAATGTTTGTCTGGCCCTATTTCTCCAAAGGTAAAGAATCCAAAAAGATTACTATTTAAAGTTGAAACATAAATTTCTATTTCTTCTCTTTGCCTTTCTTCTAATACATATTGCCTTGCTGTGCAAGAAAAGTCAAATAAAATCTCACAGTATTCTATTCTTTCCTTTACTTTTTTTGCAATTTTAAAATTTTCCTTTAGAAGTTCTTCAGGTGTAGCAAAAGAAAGTTTTAATTTTTGACCTTCCTTTATTGGACCGAAAAACTCTACATAATCTTTTGCAACTTTTTTAAATGTTCTGAGAGTTGCTACATATCCTTCTTCATCATCAAGTATGTAAATAGGTATATACCATAAATATCTTATATCAAAATTATCTATACCCTTCATAAATGATCGTGTAATATCGCTAAAATTTCTATTATCATCTACTAAGTACAGTTTGTAATCTTTAGCTTTTTTTATTTCGTAAGTAACTCCATAAGGTTTGAACCCAAGGGCTATATCTATCGCAAAATCTATGTTTGAAAGTGTTATAATTACAAAACCATTTTTTATGATTTTAGAATCAACAAATTGATATGATAAAACCTCTCCGTTAGCATCTCTATGTCCAGAAGATACACCTCCAATTATGTTATTTACTGGTTGATAGTTTATAAATTGAGATACCTCTTCTATAAATGTCCCAAATCTTTTTTTATTACCTAATCCTCCGATAACGATATGAAGCTTATCTGGATTTGAGTTGAAATAGTTTGCAGTTTTTATAACTGCATCGTCCTCGTCAATATCTTCTAAATAAAAAATTTCTACTTTACCAGTTCTTTCAAATTTTATAACAGCTACAGAAATGCCTTCTACTATTTCAGTGTCGCAAAAAGAGTGAATAGCGTGGAACCCTAAGTATTTTTCTGTGTTAAAAACTTTTTTTATATAGTAGTTTATATCAATATATGGGTAGTCAGGAGATATAGCAAAGATTAAAAAATCATAGCTGTCAAAATTTTTATCTATCTGATTCTTAATATCTTCTAATGCAAATAGTAAGGTTTTTTCTTGACTTTTAAATACTTGTGTTTTCATGTCTTTTTAATTAAAGAAAGGATCAACTCAAACATTATAATATAGTAAATAAATAGAGCAAGGCGCCAAATTTAAAGAGTTATTAAATGGTACTTTGCTATTTTTCCTGCAACAATTTTATTTTCCAAACTTTCTAAAAAGCTTATAACTATAATTTCAACCCTAACCTTTCTTTATTAAGATTCTTGGTTTATAAGTTTTTAACTCCGATAAGAAGATTGTTTGGCGATTGTATTGAGGGTCTGGCTATAAGCTATACTGTCCTTGAGATAGATGGAGTAATCCCAGAATACAGTGCATCAGAAATAGATTATAACCAACGCTTGCAATAAAACTTTTTTGGTATTATCTCGTTATAACCTAATTGCTTTAATTTATTAATAAAGTAAAATCATAGAATATGGACTACCTCTGGTTGGTGATATTTTTTGTTGGGTTGGTGGGGGTTTTCTGGTATTTTTATGCTAACTTAAGAAAATACGTAGACGAAAGATTTTCCTGGGTTCAACAAAGGTTAGAAAACATCTCAGAGCCATTATTTTCAGTCAAAGAAAGGATGTCTGACCTCCAGGAGATTAAAAAGGACCTTACCAAACTATACATAGCAGAAGAGGTGCTTAAGGGTTTAAGTGAGGATGTAGCTAAGCTTAACGCTATATTTTTAAGTAGGAAGTCAGGTAAAGCTGGGGAAAGGGCTGTAGAAGAAGTTTTAGCTCTTTTACCTCCCAATCTACTTGTCAGAAATCTTAAGATGGGGGCGTCGGAGGTTGAGTTTGCCTTTGTTTTAAAAGACGGGAAGTATTTACCTATAGATTCAAAGGTTACTTCTCCAGAGATTCTTACTAAAGAAGAGCTTACTGAAGAAGAGTTAAAAGAGGTTATAAAAAGGATTAAGAAAAGGGCTAAAGAGATCATAACTTATACTAAAGACGAAAAGTCTGTGGGATTTGCCGTAATGACTGTCCCTGACAGGATTTATGATTTTTGTAAGTCCAAACTGTTAGAGGAGTTAGAAAAAGATAAAGTCATCCTTGTGCCTTATGGTTTACTTTTGTCTTTTTTGATGTTTGTGTTTTTCTTTTGGGAAAGGTTTGGACAGGTGATAGAGGCTTCAGATTTTTCTGGATTTATAGTAAAGTTAGAGAAAGGACTATATGAAATGGAAAAGGACATAGAACAACTTTTTAAAGAACTTCGCTCGGTGGAAAATCTATCTCATCGGGTTAGAAATAATCTTTTCTTCTTAAAAAGAGAGTTAGAAAAAACCAAAATAAGCTCTGTTTAAGGTAAAATTTTTAGGTGAGAAGGAGGTATCTTGGAAAAAGTTTTGGAAATTCCTATCATAGGGATGACCTGTGCTGCCTGTGTTAAAAGGGTTACTGACCTGCTTTTGAAGGTTCCTGGCATAAAACAAGCAACGGTAAACTTGATCACAGAAAAGGCAACTTTAGAGGTTGAAGAAGAAAAACGTCTTGATTTAAAGGCTATAAGGAAGGCACTACAAAAAGGAGGGTATGATTTAGGGGTTCAGCGGGTGGTTTTTAAGATAGAAGGATTATCCTTAGGAGACCCTAAAAAAATCGAGAAAGAACTTTTAAAGGTTTTAGGTGTGGTAGAAGCTTCAGCCAACCAGGCAACAGAAGAGCTGACTTTAGACTATGTCCCTACTCTGGTAGAACCAGAAGACCTCAAAAAAAGACTTGCCAGCTTAGGTTATGATCAGGCAGTTGTCTTGCAAGGAGAGGTAGAACTCTATGAAGAGGTCTTTAGAAAAAGAGAAGAACAGGAGTTAAAGAAAAAATTTTTAATTAGTGCGATACTCACAGGTTTTATCCTTTTAGACATGGTAACCCATGTTTTGGGGCATGTTGGGAAAAGAAAGGTTTTTAACTATGTGCTTTTTGGTTTGACAACTCCAGTGCTATTTTACGGAGGTAGTAGGTTTTTTAAGGCTGCAGCCAAAGGGCTTAGGCATCTTTCTTTTGACATGAACACCTTGATTGCCCTTGGAGCAGGAGCAGCGTATTTATATAGTTTTGTAGCAACCTTTTTCCCTCAAGTTTTCTTAGCCTCTGGGCAGACTCCTCAGGTTTATTATGAGACAGCAGCGGTAATCATTACCCTTATCCTTTTTGGACGGTTCCTTGAGGCAAAGGCAAAATATAAAACTACAGAGGCTATCAAAAAACTTGCCTCTCTTCAGCCATCAAAAGCCAGGATTATCAAGGACAACATGGAAAAAGAGGTTTCTATAAAAGAGGTTCAAGTAGGATACCTGGTCTTGGTTAAACCTGGAGAAAGATTTCCGGTAGACGGAGAAATTGTAGAAGGTATAGGGTTGGTAGACCAGGCTGTGATTACTGGAGAAAGTTTGCCTGTAGAAAAAAGGGTAGGGGATAAGGTTATAGGAGGCACAGTAAACCTTACAGGAAGTTTTAAAGTAAGGGTAACCCATGTAGGGAAAGATACAGTCTTAGCTCACATCATAAAATTGGTTAGAGAGGCTCAGGCTACCAAACCTGCCATACAGAAACTTGCCGACAGGATAGCCTCTGTGTTTGTGCCTTTGGTCATAGCGATTGCGCTGGTTACTTTTCTGGTATGGTTTGGGTTAGGATATGGACTAACCTTTAGCTTAATGAATGCTATTTCCGTTCTGGTAGTAGCCTGTCCTTGTGCTTTAGGTCTTGCTACCCCGACAGCTATTGCGGTGGCTACAGGAAAAGCTGCAGAAGAAAACATCCTTATCAAAAACCCTGAAGCTTTAGAGTATGCAAACCGGCTAAATTATGTAGTATTTGATAAAACAGGTACCCTTACCTATGGGCAGCCGGTGGTTAAGAAGATGGAAGTTTTCTCAGGCTGTTCTGAGGAAGAGGCTATCTTTTTTGCCGCTTCTGCGGAAAAGAATTCAGAGCATCCCTTTGGAAAGGCTCTGGTAGAGTTTGCCAGAAAAAGAGGGTTAAAGGTGGAAGAACCTGATGAATTTTACTATTTGCCTGGAAAAGGGGTGGTAGCCCAATTAAAAGGTAAAGAGGTATTGGTTGGGAATAGACGGTTTATGGAAGAGGCTGGCTTAGCTTTAGATGAGTTTGAGCGATTTTTAAGCGAAGGTAACATAGAAGGAATTTCTTATGTGCTGGTAGCTGTAGACGGAAGGCTTTGTTCTGCTTTTTGGTTTGAGGATAAGGTTAAGGAAGAGGCCTTGGAGGTGTTGCAAATCCTTAAGAAAAAAGGTATTAAGGTAGGGTTGCTCACAGGAGATGCCTGGCAGACAGCTAAAGAGGTGGCTAAAAAACTTGAGGTTGATGAGGTTTGGGCTGAGGTTTTGCCTCAGGAAAAGGCATTAAAAATAGAAGAATTAAGAGAAAAGGGAAATATTGTTTCTATGGTAGGAGATGGGGTAAATGACGCTCCAGCCTTAGCTAAAGCTCACTTAGGTGTGGCTATAGGGTCAGGCACAGAGGTTGCCTCTGCTACCGCAGACCTTATTTTGATAAAAAACGACCTGAGAGATCTTTTAAAAGCCCTTAGATTATCTGAAATAACCTATAAAAAGATAAAACAAAATTTCTTCTGGGCCTTCTTTTATAACCTTATTCTTATTCCTGTGGCTGCAGGGGTGCTTTATCCTTTCTCAGGACTTCTTTTAAAGCCAGTTTTTGCCTCAGGGGCTATGGCTTTTAGTTCACTTTTTGTGCTTATAAATTCCTTAAGTTTAAAAAAGGTAAAACTATAAAATTTCAGCAGGAGGGAGAGTAGATGAAGACCTATAGCTTAAAAGTGGAAGGAATGACCTGTCCTCATTGTGAAATGACCATAGAAAATGGGCTCAAAAAGATGTTTCCAGACCTTATTTTTGTTAAAGCAGACAGAAACAACAAAGAGGTAACCTTAAAGTCTCTTAAAGAAATGGACTTAAACGCAGTTTCCCAGGCTATAGAAAAGCTCGGATATAAAGTGGTGGAATAAGGAAAAAGATTATCCTTTTTTCTTTCATCTACCTTTGGTAGCAGAACTTTCTTCGGTCTTTTTTCTGCATCTTACCTTGGTTTTAGGTTGGGTTTCACAGGCTGAAGAGGGGCTTGTTTCTTGAGGACCTTCCTTAGAAATTAAGCCATACTTTTCTAAAACGATCCTTTCAGCCTCTAACCAGTTGTCTAAGTCCCTACCAGGAATACATCCACTTTTTACATAAAGCTCATAAGCTACCTTTCTGATTTCCTCTTCTAAGGCCTTTCTATCCATACTTGCCTCCGGTGGTAAAATTTGTTTATTTATGTATAAAATATTTTAAAAACATTATTTTTAAAATCAATAGAAATAACCTGGAAAAAAAGATAGTGTTTCATTAATTGTGTCTAGATTTTAGGGTTAAAATTTTAGGGTTAAGGGGCTCTCCCCTCCTGGTAAAAATGATAAAGTTAAACTCAAAATTAAGAAGAAGGTTAGAAGGTTTGTTTATAATTAATCAATTAGAGTGGCTAATGAAGGATATCTTGATGAGGGCTAAGATGATATAGGTATTTTCAGGGGTGGATTCAGTTTGCAAAGTGGTATATTTGGTATTGTTGAAAAATATCTAATTTTAGGAGGGAGGTCTTTTACCCCCACATTGGTAGACACAATTAAAGTATAATTTTGTTACATTTAAACTTTAGAATAATATATGACATTTTAATTTTGGACTTACAAGAGCAGGTTAAAAGGGTTTGACAAAAGGGTTAATGAGTTTAAAGTTAGGGAAGAAGTGGGCTTTTAGTAGAGTAAAAATTCAACAAAATTGAGAGGTAAAAAGATGGAAGCTTCGAGAAAAGAACAGGTCTGGAAAATTGCTAAGTTTATGAGAGAGCATGACAGGGTTGCCGTTTGGTTAGAGGTAGATTTGATAGAGGTAGACCTTGGGTATGCGTTAATAGGGATGAAGGTTAGAGAAGACATGCTTAATGCAGCTGGAGTGTGTCAGGGTGGAGCTATTTTTTCTTTGGCAGATTTTGCTTTTGCCGTTGCTTCAAATTCTCACGGAAAGTTGGCTTTAGCTATTTCTTCTTCCATCTATTTCCCTTCTTCTGCTAAGGTAGGAGAGTATCTTTATGCTGAGGCTAAGGAGTTAAGTCTTACTAAGAGGACAGGAGTTTATGAGGTAAAGGTTTTTGAGAAAGAAAAAGGCAGGTTGGTTGCAATTTTTACTGGGCAGGTTTACCGGAAAGAGGAGGACTTAAGGGGTTTAATATCTGAAAAAATGTAGTATATTTTAATCTAAGGCTATTGGGGCCTGTGCGACGGATCCTGGTGAACCCCGCCAGGCCCGAAAGGGAGCAACGGTAGCCAGGCTCTCCGGGTGCCGCAGGTCCCCAATAGCCCCTTTTTTGAATTAAAATAAGGAGGCGTGAGGAGGCTGGTGCCTCTCCCGGGCTTCAAACCCGGTGCGCCCCCAAAAGGGGTGGGTGGGTTCAATTCCCATACGCCTCCGCCAAAGAACCTTTATAAAATAAAATGTCTTTTTTCTTTAAGACAAAACTGCATCTTCTAAGTTTATTTTTAATTTTTCTTCTGGTGTTTCCTCCGCAGATAGCTCAAGCCCTTATTTCCTTAGAAGAGGAAGAAAAAATCGGTAAAGAGGTTTTGGCTGAGCTTGTCAAAGAAGTCGAGTTTATAGATGATTTAGAGTTAAACCTCTACATCAACACCATAGGAGAGGTTCTTAAAAAACAAGGTGTAACCTTTTCTCCGTTTGAATTCAAGTTTTTTCTAATCAATGATTCCAGTTTTAATGCCTTTTCTGTACCTGGAGGATATATTTTTATCAACTCTGGTATTTTTAACAGCATCGAGTCTGAAGACGAACTTGCCGGGATTATGGCACACGAAATGGCTCATAACCTATGTCGGCATATCGCAAGAAGGATCGAAGACATAAAAAAAATGCAAGTATTAGTTACGGCAGCCACGTTAGCAGGCCTACTTCTTGGAGGTGAAAAAGCCGCAGCTCTAAACATAGCCTCAGCGGCTATCGCTCAAACCAAACTTCTTGCCTACAGTCGGGCTGACGAAGAAGAGGCTGATAGAACCGGTTTTCAAATCATAACCAAAGCTAACTATAATCCCTGGGGTATGGCAACGGTTATGGAAAGACTTTCTAAACAAGGTAACTTAGCCATAGAGCTTGAGTATAAATATCTTTTAACCCACCCGTTGCCTCAAGAAAGAGTGGCCTATCTTATCAGCCTTGCTGAGAGGTATACCTCTGATCAATCTCCTAGGTCTTTGGTTGCCCAAGATCCAGATTATTTTAAAAGACTGGTTATCAGAGCTCAGGTTCTTTCTAAAAAGAAAGACCTGGCATCTTGGATAACCAACCTGAGGGCAGTCCTCAAAGAAAAGAACGCCCCCTGGATAAGATACACCTTAGCTTTGGCGCTAAAGGAACAAAGATATTTTAAAGAGGCCCTGGTTGAGCTGGTTAAGGCCTTGCAGGAGCTTCCTTTTAAAACCTATTTTCTTTTAGACTTAGCCGAAATATATTTAGCCTCAGGAGAACCTGAACAAGCCTTAAAGATTTTAACCCAAATCCCTTCTTTTACTCCTTCTAAACCCTATGAAAAGATTTATTTTACTAAATTAGAGTATCTAAGAGCTTTAGCCTTAACAGAAACAGGGGATCCTCAACAGGCTTATGGTATTATGCAAAAACTTTTAAACCTGCAGGCTCTTAATTATGACCCATACTTTTTTTATAACTTGGGTAAGGTTGCCTCTCAACTTAACAAGATGGGAGAGGCCCATTTTTATTTTGGTAAACATTACCAGCTTAAAGGGGATCTAAAACCAGCCCTTTATCACTACGAAAAAGCCCTTTCTTTTTTATCTAAAACAGATAAAATGTATTTAGAGGCTGAAAAAAACATAGCACAAATAAAAAACAAAAAGTAAGAGGGTGGTTGATGGCAGAAAATTTTTCTTCTATCAGAAAGCACAGTATCAAGATTAAAAAGCCGTTTAAGATTTTATACAGGGAAAAAATAGTTTGCCCTAACTGTCAAAACAGTGAAGATTTCTATGAGGTGATTGAAAACGCAACCATCTTTATTTATTACCTGCAAAACGAAGACGGAAGTTTAGAGGCGATAGAAGAAGAAATTGAGGTGTTAGGCCCGGTTAAGTTTTTCTGTGCTAACTGTAATACCGAACTTACTCAACTGAGAAATAAATAAAAGTATGCGTCCCTATTATATCATTTTAAGCTATCAAGCCTTTAGAAAACATTTTTCTGAACTAAAAGAAGGAGACCTTGTCGGGATAAGACTACCTTTAAAAAGGGAAGAACACGGGCTTGTTGCAGACCTCATATACCGAAAAGTAGAGGCTTTTCCGTCTTTTTTAAGTCAGCTTTTATGCAGTTCTAAAACCCTTCAGGCTGAGATTTTAAGAGATTTTATGCTTCCCTTTACTTTTGTAATCAGAGATAAATCTTCTCTTCTTGCAAGTTTGGCTAAACTTTCTCGCGGGGAAGGGTTTACCAAGTTTATCACCAAAGACGATCAGGCAAACTGTGGTTTAGGAGTAAAACTGTGGAATTCTTTGGAAGAGATTTTTAACGTAGCAGGCACTCAGGTTTTACCTTTCCCTTTTGTTTTACAACCCTTTTTCCCTAACATCCGGGACATCCGGGTGATTATTTTGGGAAATTTTTACGTAGAAGCCTATGAAAGAAAGAATGAACTTAATTTTAGAAAAAACATTTTTTGGGGTGGTATTGCAGTCCCTTATCAACTTTCTGATGAGGAGATCTCTTTTTGTCATAAAGTGATGGAAAGAGGAAAATTTCCATATGCTCACCTTGACCTTATTTATATAGATGAAGAGGGACCCTATCTTTCTGAGATCAACCTTAAAGGTGGAATTAAAGGGGCTAAACTTTCTACAGAGAAATATAATGAAATCATAAGCACCATCCATCAAGAATTTTATAAAAATTGGGAAAAAACCTATAACCCGGTTCTTTATCTTATGCCTTAGGATTTCTTAAAAACTTATTTAGAGAGTTCAACTTTAAGGGCTTTCATGAAACTCTTATAATCTTTAGCCCCAAAAAAGGCTGACCCCATGACTAATATATCTGCCCCGGCGTCAGCAATCTTTTTTGCGTTTTCAAGTTTTACTCCTCCGTCAACCTCTAACAGGGTATTTAGCCCTTTTTCTTTTATCAGAGTTTTAGCCTTTTTTATTTTTTTCAGGCAAAAGGGAATAAACTTTTGCCCTCCAAACCCTGGGTTTACCGACATGATAAGCAGTAGATCCAAATCTTCTAAGAGGTCTTCTATCAGAGAAAGAGGCGTTGCAGGGTTTAGCGCTACTCCAGCCTTAGCCCCTGCCTCTTTAATCTGCCACACCGTGCGATGGAGGTGTATAGAGGCCTCAACATGAACTACCAGATAGTCTGCCCCAGCTTTTACAAAATCATTTACATAGCGTTCAGGAGACACGATCATCAGGTGTACGTCAAGAGGAAGGTTGGTGGAGTTTTTTACAGCCTCTACTACAAGGGGGCCTATGGTAATGTTTGGCACAAATTGACCATCCATAACATCTACGTGGATAAGGTCTGCTCCTGCCTCTTCTGCCAGTTTTACCTCTTCTCCCAGTCTTTTAAAATCAGCCGACAAGATAGAAGGAGCTATTAAAACCATATTTTCTCCAGTTCTACAAGGTTTTTAGATTTTCTAATAAAAACTCCTTTACTATTTTTTCCCAGCTGAGTTTATTTTTGTATTCTTCGGCTTTTTTGGCAAGGATTTCTCTTTCTTGCCGGTTTTTAGGTATTTTAGCAAAAATTTCTTCTGCTTTACTTGCCAAAACAAATTCTTCTAACCCAATTCTTTGCTCATCAGTCAAGTTTTTTAGTCTGGATAAACTAAATTTTTCTCCTACCGAAATAAAATCAACTCCATAAAAGGGCTTGAAATCTTTTTCAAAGGTTTTTTCAAGAAAGAAATACACCCCACAAGAGGTAGAAGGAACAGCAAGTCCACCAAAAGGAAGTACCTCGATGTGGGCTATACCAAAAGGTTCATAAATAGACATTCCCAGCTCAAGGTCAGAGGCAAGCCTTAAGTCTATCGTTTCTAAGGCATCCTTTCCCATAAAAGGACATTTATAGTTAGAAAAACCTACCTGGTTGATAAAAAGGGCTTTTAAGTTTTTAGAGGTTTTATTAAACTGCTCTACCCAGCGGTAAATCTCTATTTCGTATCCGATAAGGTCAGGCCATCCCTCTCGATGTTCAAACGGCCAAGGATAAGATTTTACCATTTTTTCTACTTCATGAGGGGGCCTTCCTTGGACTACTAAAGAAGAAAGTAAGATGTAAACTCCTTTAAGGTTATGTTTAATAAAAAGTTCGTCTAAATAGCTTAGAAGGATAAAATCCCTCCATACACCTTTACTCTTAACTAAACGACAAACATGAGTAATCAAAATGTCAGGGACAAAACCATAATAACAACTAAGCCATTTACCTATCTTTTCTTTAGAGATTTCTTTTCTGTCAAAATCTATATGGTCTGAAGAAATCCCGTTATAGACTAATTTTACTTTTTGTTTTTCTGTTTCTGGGCATAAAAAAAGATATTCTTCTACCACCCAATCGCTAACCGCAAACACGGAGTCAACCCTTTGTGCAAGCTTAACCAGAGGGGTTCTATACCAGTCATCTTGAGGCCCAAAGACATCTTCTAAAGAAAGATTTTCTTCTTTAGCTTTTTTAAGGATGTTATAAAAACTTATGTCTCCTCCACCTAAGTTTTCTACCAACCTTCTTACTGGTGCTACCTCGTGGGCATAAAAAATCCTTTTGTGTTTTTGAGGATGATAATCAGGATGAAGCTCTACACTTAAAAGGGATGGCATACCCATGTATTCATGTCCAAAAAACACTAATTCTTTAGCTGAGGGAAAAAGCAGGTTTATTAAATCTAAAAAAGGAAGGGCAATCCTAAAGTACTGTTCATAATCCCAGTCTGCTTCATAACGGTCTGAAGCCAAACCAAATTTTTCCCAGAAGAGGTACTTATAGAAGTTGACAATCTCTTTTTTTATATGAGTTATATCTACAAGAAGTATGTCTACCGTGACTTTATTTTTAGGGTTTAGCTCATTAACCACCCTCCTTTTCCCATAAACCACATCTATGTTATATTTTTCCAAAATAGGATTAAATTGTATTCCAAAATGTCCTGTATCGTAGTTATCTTTGCTACTATAAAAAACTATTCCATCTTTTCCCAAACGGCTGCTTGGAGAACCCAGATATTCGAAAAGAGGCCCGTAGAGAAGGGTTTTATCAAAGTATGATAGGTAGGAAGGAGAGGTGCACAGGTTGTTTATTACCTCTCCTATCCCCCCTATTTTATACAAGGCTTCATGGGTTATGTGAACGGCTACCCGCATTAATTTTTATCATACCACAAAAACCCTAAAATCAAACTTCTTGTCTTAGTTCTTGAGCTACCTCTACCATGTTTTTAAGGGCAGGTATTACCTCTTCCCATTTTCTGGTTTTTAGACCACAGTCTGGGTTTATCCATAAGAGTTCTTTGGGAAGGATTTTTAAGGCTCTTTTGACGATTGCTTTCATTTCTTCTTTATCTGGTATGGCTGGGGAATGGATGTCATAAACCCCAAGGCCTACTTGTCTATCCCAACCTGAGAAGGTTTCAAAGGCCTCGATAATTTCTCCTTTGCTTCTTGAGGCTTCTATAGAAATGACGTCAAAATCCATTGCAGCGATGTAGGAGATGATTTCGTTAAACTCTGAATAGCACATATGGGTATGGATTTGAGTTTCTGGAAGGGCCTTAGCACACAGTCTAAAGGCCTTTACCGCCCAGGTAAAGTAGCTATCCCAGTCTTTTCTTTTAATAGGAGCACCTTCTCTAAAAGCTGGTTCGTCTATCTGGATAATTTTTATCCCAGCCTTTTCTAAGTCTTTAACCTCGTCAAACAAGGCAAGGGCTATTTGATAGGCTATCTGCTCTTTAGGGAGGTCTTCACGGTAGTAACTCCAGTTTAAGATGGTAACCGGACCAGTAAGCATTCCTTTTACCGGTTTTTGGGTAAGACTCTGAGCATAGGTAATTTCTTCTAACGTCATAGGCTCTTTTCGCCACACATCTCCATAGATAATAGGAGGACGATAAACCCTTGACCCATAGGAAAGTACCCATCCTTCCTTAGTAGTAGCAATCCCTTCTAATTTTTGGGCAAAAAATTCTACCATGTCAGTTCTTTCAAACTCTCCATGGACCAAAACATCAAGCCCAAGCTCTTCCTGTAGTTTAATAACCTCGGCTATTTTTTGCCGGATAAAATCTTTATACTCATCGAGGCTTATTTCTCTTTTGTTAAACTTAGCACGCATCCTCCTTACTTCTTCTGTTTGAGGAAAAGACCCTATGGTAGTTGTGGGGAAAATAGGAAGGTTAAGGCGTTGTTGTTGAAGTTTTATCCTTTCCTGATAGGGAAGGTCTCGGATAAAGTCTTGTTCTGTAAGATTAGAAATTCTAGCTTTTACCTCTTCGTTTTGACCAAAAGAGACCTGTAGTTTGTCTTTAGACTCAGCTATCAAACCTAAGGCCTCTAAGTCTCCTTCTACGCCTCTTTTTAGGAGATTTAGCTCTGTTAATTTTTCTTCAGCAAAGGCGAGTTTATTTTTAAGTTCTATAGGTAGGAGGTCTTCTCCTTCTAAAGAAACCGGGAGATGAAACAGCGGACATGAATTGGTTATCACTAAATTTTGATTGATCTTCAAGAGAAATTCTATTTCTCTAAGTTTAGCCTCTAAATTAGCCCTCCAGACCTGCCTTCCGTTGATGATACCAGCTATAAGTATCTTGTCCTCTGGGAACCCAAGTTGTTTTAGGTTGTTAAAGTTTTCTGCATTAGACACCAGGTCCAAACCTAACCCTTTAACCGGTAAATCTATAAAAGCCTGGTAATCAGAAACACTGTCATAGTAGGTTAAGACCCAAAGGTCTGTAAAACCTGAAAGCTTTTCGTAAACCTTTTTAACCAACTTCCATTCCCAAGGTTCCAAATCCATCACTAACGCTGGCTCTTCAATCAAAACAGCTTGGGGTCCAACCTCCTTAAGAGTCTTAAGAATTTCTTGATAAACCGGGACAAGATGTTCTAAAATTTCTTCAAAAACCTTGGAATCGGTGATTTTTTCTACGGTTATCCCTTCTGAAGAAGTTTTAACCAGTTTGGCTAATTTTAAAAAGGTAAAGGGACCTACTAACTTAGGGAGGGTGTTAACCCCAAAATTCTGATAAAAAAGAAAGTCTTTAAGCGGAAAGTTTTCAAAAAGGGAAAAATCTTTGGTTTCTATCTCTGGGACAAGATAATGATAGTTGGTGTTAAACCATTTGGTAAGCTCAAGGGCTTGTTTACCTTTAGCCATTTCAAAATAAGTTTTAAGACCCTGATAAGGTTGAAATCTACCTGGAATAGCACCCACCATTATGGCAGTATCGAGGATAAAGTCGTATAGAGAAAGTTCGTTGGAAGGGAAAAGGTCCACGTTTTTTTGATAAATTTTAGCTCTTTCTAATTTTAGGTTGTTAATTCCTTCGTAAAAAGCCTCTTCTTCAAGGGTTCCTTTCCAAAAGTTTTCAAGCAATTGCTTAAATTCCCTTTTTTTCCCTAACTTGGGAAAACCATAAGCCAAAGTTTGCATAATCATCCCTCCTGCAATTTTGGTGTTTAGAGATTTAAAAATCTGGATAGATAAAGATGAACGGAGATAAAATGATTTTAAGGTGGTGTTTTAGTCATAGATATACCCCCCTCGAGGTTTTTAGAGGCTGGATAGGTCTTCCGGCTTCCGGATCAACCTACTTGCCGCACCTTCCCAGTGCCTTTCGGCACCAGTGGTCTGTCGGCTAAAGGCTGTTGGCCTTTAGCCCAAGG
>NZ_JASUTP010000003.1:0-107065 GCF_030445475.1 Thermodesulfobacterium sp.
AGAGGGTAAAAAAATATGTTAGCAGGAGGGAGAAACCATGGTTAGTAAAGTTAGAACTTTCAAATCAGAAAAAGGGTTATCTCAGGATGTAGGTACTTACAGAAGAGGAGAACTTAGAGGTGTCATTCGGATAAACGAAGAAGTTTGTGTAGGATGTGATACTTGTAGAGGAGTTTGTCCTGCTGATGCTATAGAAGGTTCTGTAGGAGAAAAGCATAAGATCAACTTAGACAAATGTGTGGTATGTGGGCAGTGTTTGATTAACTGTCCTTTTGATGCTGTTGAGCAGATGAGCTTTGTGGAGGATGTGTTGCCTAAACTAAAAGACAAACAAACCAAGGTGGTGGCGATAGTGGCTCCTGCGGTAAGGGTAGCTATAGCAGAAGAGTTTGGCGCAAAGCCTGGGACCTTAGCCTTAGGGAGACTCTGGGTTGCGCTTAAAAAGGCTGGATTTGAGATTTATGATAACAACTTTGCAGCTGACCAGACTATCTTAGAAGAAGGGACAGAACTTTTAGCAAGGATTGCCGCACATGCAGGATTAAAGGAACTACCTGTTTATCTATGGGATAAAAAATTGGTGTTAGAAGTAGAGGAATATAAACACAAACCTTTACCACAGTTTACCTCTTGTTGTCCTGCTTGGGTAAGGTATGTAGAGCTTTATTATCCTGATCTTATTCCATACCTTTCAACCTGTAAATCTCCTCAGCAGATGGCTGGAGCTACGGCTAAGACCTATGGAGCTAAAGATGTGTGGAAAGTTGCGGTAGAAAAGGTTTATACCGTAGGGGTTATGCCATGTACAGCTAAGATTTTTGAGGCTTTTAGGCCTGAGTTTAATTCTGCCGGTAAATATCATAAAAATGAGAGTATAAGGGATGTAGACGCAGTACTTACTACCAGAGATTTGGCAGAAATTTTTAGAAGACTTAACATCGATTTTATGAGATTACCAGAAGAAAGGGATCCTAAACATTTTATGTGGTATTCAGGAGGGGCCACAATTTTTGGTGTAAGTGGAGGGGTGATGGAGGCTGCGATAAGGTTTGCTTTTCATGTTCTCTCTGGGAAAGAACCTTCTCCTACTGCTTCAGAATGGGAGTTTCATGATGTAAGAGGGCTTACTAACCCTGTAGTCAGAGCTACGGTGACCATACCTTTGAGACCTGAATATCAAAAAGTTTTTAATGATAAAGTTATAAGACTTAAGGTTTGTGTAGTAAATGGTATTGGCCATAATGGGGCCCATTTAAAGCCAGTGGTTAAAGAAGTGCTTAGAGGAAAAAGCCCTTATCAATTTATAGAGGTTATGACCTGTCCAGGGGGTTGTATTAATGGAGGAGGGCAGCCCAAACAGGCGATGAGTATAGGGTTTATTCAAAAAATATTTTATAAGCTGGGTAGGGCTTAAACATAAACTAAGTTAGAACACAGGAGGGAAACTATGCAAAAAGTAAACAGAAGGGATTTTATAAAGTTTTTAGGTATAACCTATGTAGCCTTTACCGTAGGGGTGCCTAAGATAGTTTATTCTCAGGAAAAGGTTAAAGAAAACTTCTTTGAAACCTCTGTAGGTAGAGAAAAGCTTGAGCTTATTAAAGCAAGACAGTCTGCTCAGTATAAGGACGATAAGATAGTAAGAGAAAAATTTAAAATAGCTGCAAGCCATCAAAATCCGATGATTAAAGAATTTTACACAAAGTTTGCCCAGCATCCTTTAAGTGGAATAAGCGAAAGACTTTTACATACCTATTATAAGAAAAGAAGATAAGTCCAATCCCCTGGGGGGTAAAAATTATTTGGGAGGCCATCTCTGCATACCCTTCCCCTCCCTCCCCCAAGGGGTGTTTTTAAGGAGGTTGAAAAAACTTGTTTAGAAAAGAAATTGATTTTCTGGGAGAAAAACTTGTTCCACAGGAAGCCTACTATGGTATTCACACCTTAAGGGCCTTAGAAAATTTTCCGCTATCTGAAGAAAGGGTTCATAGAGAGCTTGTCTGGGCTATAGGTTTGGTTAAAAAAGCCTGTGCCTTTGCTAACAAAGAGCTTGGTTTTTTAGAGGAAAAAAAGGCTTATGCTATTTTAGAGGCCTGTGAAGAACTTGCTGAGGGAAGGTTTGATGACCAAATTCTAATCCATCCTCTGGCAGGAGGTGCAGGCACCTCTTTTAACATGAACGTTAACGAAGTCATTGCTAATCGTGCTCTTGAAATTCTGGGTCATCCTAAAGGAAGGTATGAGATCGTGCATCCTATAGAAGACGTAAACCTACATCAGTCAACCAACGATGTTTTCCCAACCTCAGTGAAGATAGCGGTTTTAAGACTTTTGAAGGAGTTGGCTCAAGAGGTAGCACTTCTTCAAGGAGAGTTTCAGAAAAAGGAAAAAGAGTTTGCCAAAGTCTTAAAGGTTGGTAGGACTGAGATGCAAGATGCTTGCCCTGTAACTTTAGGGCAAGAATTTGGAGCTTGGGCTGAAGCCTTAAATCGAGACTGGTGGAGGTTGAATAAAGCCTCAGAAAGGGTAAGACAGGTAAACCTTGGAGGAACAGCTGTAGGTACAGGTCTAAACTGCCCTAAGGAATTCGGAGAAATAGCCATAGAAAAGTTGAGAGAGATTACAGGACTTCCGGTGGCAAAAGCAGAAAACCTTTTTGAGGCCACACAAAACATGGATGCTCTCTGTGAGGTTTCCGGTTTTTTGAAGACCTTAGCAGCAAACCTTATAAAAATAGCAGGAGACCTAAGATTTCTTTCTTCTGGACCTAAGGCAGGTATAGGAGAAATTAAACTCCCAGAGTTGCAGGCTGGTTCCTCTATCATGCCAGGTAAAATAAACCCAGTTATTCCTGAGATGGTAATTCAAGTAGGTATAAAGACGATAGCAGCAGACCATGCCATAACCTTAGGATGTAGCCTTGGTAATTTAGAGTTAAACCCTTTTTTACCGCTTATTTCTCAAGAACTTATCACAAGCTTAAAGCTTCTTAAAAAAAGTTGTAATATCCTTAGAGAAAAATGTATATCAGGCATAACTGTTAATCAAGAACGATGTAAAGAATTGTTTAACCAAAGTGCTTGTGTGATCACAGCCTTTAGTCCCTATTTAGGTTATGAAGTTTGTGCAGAGGTTTTTAAAGAGGCTGTGAGTTCAGGTAAACGGGTAGAAGAGATCTTGTTGGCTCGAGGTTATTTCACTGAAGAAGAGTTGAGGTTGATACTTGATCCTCAGGAGCTTACTACCCCAGGAATTGCCGGGTTAGAAAAGTTAAAAGAAATAATACAAAAAAGGGGGGATAAAGAATGTTTTTAAACTTTGAAACGGTAGAGACACAGGGTCTGGCAGATCAGATAATAAAAGAAAATGAAATAGAAAGGTATTTAGAGAAGGGAAGGGATTTTATCAACGACGAGGAAATTTGGGAAAAATTAAACAAACATGTTGAGCCAGACCCGGTTAGGGTAAGAGAAATTTTAGCTAAGTCTCTTGCTATTGAAACTCTTGAACCTGATGAACTGGCTATTTTGATAAACGTCAAAGACCCAGAACTTTGGGAAGAAATGTTTGCTACGGCAAGAGAAATTAAAAAGAAGGTATACGACAACCGTATCGTTACCTTTGCCCCACTTTATTGTGGTAATCTTTGTATCAACAATTGTCTTTATTGTGGTTTTAGAAGAGAAAACAGGGTAATCAAGAGAAGGGTGCTTACCATAGAAGAGGTAAAGACAGAAGCAGAGGTTTTAGCAGGAGAGATAGGGCATAAAAGGCTGATAGTGGTTTATGGAGAGCATCCTGCTACCGGGGCTGAATATATTAGAGATACAATAGAGGCTATCTATTCGGTAAAGGTGAAGACTCGAAGGGGATATGGACAGATCAGGAGGGTTAACGTTAACGCTGCCCCTATGTCCATAGATGAGCTTAAGATGCTTAAGGAAGTAGGCATAGGAACTTATCAGGTGTTTCAAGAGACCTATCATCACGAAACCTATGCCCAAATTCATCCAAAAGGAACGGTAAAACACCATTATCAGTGGAGGCTTTATTGTCATCACAGAGCTTTAGAGGCAGGTGTAGATGATGTGGCATTGGGGGTA
The DNA here is from genome assembly GCF_030445475.1 of Thermodesulfobacterium sp. Taxonomy (NCBI): domain Bacteria; kingdom Pseudomonadati; phylum Thermodesulfobacteriota; class Thermodesulfobacteria; order Thermodesulfobacteriales; family Thermodesulfobacteriaceae; genus Thermodesulfobacterium; species Thermodesulfobacterium sp. The sequence goes on from NZ_JASUTP010000003.1 coordinate 4,104, forward strand.
CTTTTTGGTCTTTATGACTGGAGGTTTGAGTTGATGGGACTTTTATACCATGCACGAGACCTTGAGAAAAAGTTTGGGATAGGCCCACATACTATTTCCTTCCCCAGGCTTGAACCTGCGGCTAATACCCCCTTTGTGCAGGAGACAAAATACAAAGTTTCAGATGAGGATTTTAAAAAAGTAATCTGTTTAATCAGGCTGGCTGTACCATATACAGGTATGATACTTACCGCAAGAGAACCTGCTCATATAAGAAGAGAAATCTTAGGTTTAGGAATTGTGACCCAAACGGATGCTTCAACCAAGATAGGAATAGGAGCTTATTCTGATAGGTATACAGAACAAGAGTTAGAAAGACAGCAGTTTCAGATAGGAGATCCTCGGAGTCTTGAGGAAGTAATAAGAGAACTTGCTGAGATGGGGTATATCACAAGCTTTTGCACCGCAGGGTATCGTTGTGGAAGAACAGGAGAAAGGATAATGGACCTCCTGGTTAAGGGGAAAGAACGAATCTTTTGCAAGTTAAATGCTGTCCTTACCTTTAAAGAATGGCTTGATGATTTTGCTTCAGAAGAAACCAAGGAGGTAGCCCAAAAGGTTATAGAAAAAGAGATGGAAGAACTTAAGGGTATGGTTCCTGAAGGGGTTTATCAAAAACTTTTAGAGTATTATCAGAGGATTGAAGATGGAGAAAGAGACCTTTATTTCTAAGTTTACAGCCTTAGCTGAAAGGATAAAACAAACTTATGGAGTAAATCTTTGGTTGGTTGAGGTGCTTGGAAAAAGACATTCTTATGTAGCTGGCCACAAGGAAGATAGCTTTTTGCCTCCAGAACCTATATACCTTAACGAGAGATTTGCGGTTGTTTCTAACGAGTGGGAGAAAATCCCAGAGGAAGAAAGAAAACAACTGATAAGTTTTTTAAAAGAGGATCTTTTAAAATGAATATACCTAAGGGACAAAGGCTTCACATAGCCCTTTTTGGAAGGAGAAACGTGGGAAAATCTTCTTTGATTAATGCTTTAACCGGACAAGAACTTGCGATTGTTTCGGATATTCCAGGAACTACCACTGACCCGGTAGAAAAAAGTATGGAGATTCTTCCCTTAGGGCCTGTGGTAATCATAGATACAGCTGGAATCGATGATGTAGGTAAACTTGGTGAATTAAGAAAGAAAAAGTCTTATGAAGTTTTTAATAAAGCAGATTTAATTTTATTGATAATAGATCCGATGACAGGTTTCGGAGAATTTGAGGAAGAGGTAGTAAAAAAGGCTAAGGAGTATGATACTCCGTTAGTGCATGTGATAAATAAAATAGACCTTTATCCTCAGGCTAAAACACAAAAATTTCCAGAACCTAAGGTTTTCGTAAGTGCTAAGACTAAAGAAGGGATAGACGAGTTAAAACAGGTGATCATAAAGCATGCACCCAAAGACTGGGCTCTTCCAACTATAGTAGGAGATTTGATAAAACCTGGAGATTTTGTGGTATGTGTAGTCCCGGTAGATAAAGCAGCTCCTAAAGGTAGACTTATTTTGCCTCAACAGATGGTTATAAGAGACATTTTAGATAATGAAGCTATCGCCTTGGTGGTAAAAGAAAGGGAGCTTAGGTTTGTTTTTGAAAAGACCAAGGTTAAACCAAGTCTGGTGATAACAGATGCCTCGGTTTACACCAAAGTTTCTGCAGACACTCCACCAGACATAAGGCTTACGTCTTTTTCTGTTCTTTTCGCAAGATATAAGGGGGATTTGCAAACCCTGGTAGAAGGGGTTCTTGCTGTAAAGACACTTAAGCCTGGAGATAAAGTGTTGATCGCAGAGGCTTGTACCCATCATCCTGTAGAAGATGATATAGGTAGGGTAAAAATTCCCAGATGGCTTAGGGCTCAGGTAGGACAAGACCTTGAAATAGAGGTAAAAGCAGGTGGAGGGCCTCTTCCTGAAAACCTTGAGCAATATAAACTGATCGTTCATTGCGGAGCTTGCATGCTCAATAGAAAAGAAATGCTTTCAAGGATTATGCAGGCTAAGAGTGCCAAGGTTCCTATCGTAAATTATGGGGTAATGTTGGCCTACATGCATGGGATTTTAAAAAGAGCTCTTTCTCCTTTTCCTCATTTGCAACGGTTGGTTGTTTCTGAAATCAGAGATTATAAAAAAATCGCAGATGACTTTAAATGCATAAAAGCTTTCTTTTTAAAAAGAACAAACAACTAACCGAAAACAACCTGATAGAAAAGGCTTTATCAGGGATAAAGTTTTCAAAAGAAGAAATTGCCTTTCTTCTTTTAGAAGCCAACCCTGAGTGGGTATATGAGATAGCTAATGAGATAAAAAAACGAGTAAAGGGAAATGTAGTTTATTTAAGAGCGATCATCGAGTTTTCCAACTATTGTAGAAACAACTGCCTTTATTGTGGCATAAGAAGAGATAACAGGGAACTCAAACGTTATCGCATGAAGGAAGAAGAAATTTTAGAAATAGCAGAAAAAATAAGCAAACAAGGTTTTAAGACCATAGTTTTACAATCTGGTGAGGACCCTTTTTGGGATGCTAAGAGGTTGAGTCGTTTGATTAAAGAAATTAAAAATTTAGGGGTGGTAGTTACCCTATCTGTAGGTGAAATGGATTATGAGGATTATAAGGTTTTAAAAGAGGCTGGGGCTGACAGGTTTTTACTCAAACATGAAACGATAGACAAAAGACTTTTTAGTTGGTTAAAGCCAGATACTAATTTAACAAAGAGGGTTCGTTGTTTAAACTGGTTGAAGCAGCTTGGTTATGAAGTTGGTACAGGCTGTATCGTTGGTTTACCAGGACAGAGAATAGAGACCTTGGTCGAAGACCTTCTTTTTTTACAAGAAATTAGCCCAGAGATGGTAGGGCATGGCCCATTTATTCCTCATCCTCAAACTCCTCTGGCTTTTTTCCCTTCTGGAAACCCTTGGTTAACCCTTAAACTGATAGCCTTAACCAGGATGATTCTTCCAAAAGCTAACATTCCTGCAACTACAGCTTTAAACGTTTTAGCACCTGATTTAAGGTTTAAGGCTTTTCTAGCTGGTGCTAATGTTCTTATGCCAGACTTAACTCCAGATCAATATAAGCTCCATTATGAAATATATCCAGGAAAAGGAAGTTACCGGATAAATTTAGAGGAATATTTTCGGTTTTTTGAAAAAGAAAACCTAAGGACTGACCTGAAACCTGTTTAGTCTAAGTTAGGTCAGCCCTTAGGTGTAAAGATCTTAGATTAAGGAATAAACGGAACGTTTAAAAGTTTTAGCCCCAAGTAAGTTATCCCTAAACAAGCCACTCTTTTAACCCAGACAGGGCTTAATCTTTTAGCAATTCTAGGTCCTACAAATCCGGCAGCAATTGCTCCTACAGCCATGACTACAAACAATAAAAGGTCAGTTTGTCCAAAAAAGAAGTAACGTGAGCTTGCCATTAAGGTGTTGAAGAAAATGGCTAAGAGAGAACTACCGACCACCACATAAATCGGAAGACCCATAATTACTGTCATAAGGGGAACTACAAAAGGTCCTCCTCCAAAACCACCTAAACTGGAGGCAACTGCTATGAGAAAACCTCCTATGGCACCTATTATCATGTTAGCATAAAACTCTTGTCCCCAAAATTCTATTCTTAACTTCATGGTTTTCACCTCCTAACTAGATTTTTTTTCCTTAGCTTCTTTAGCACGTTTTAGGTACTCCTGAAGTATAGCCCTTTCCTTCTTATTCTTTTCAAGATATCCTGGTGTTGTCTGCCAGAAGAGAAGGGCAGCAAGGATCAACAGGATTACTCCGAAGATGAACTTATACTCTTCTAAAGTCACAAACTGGTTCAATAGAGGCCCTATGAACCCACCGATTAGCATAAAAATACCTACTCCTATACCAAGTTTCCAGTTGATAAATCCTATCTTTGAATAGTTGTAGATTCCTGCGGATTGACTAAAGAGAACTGTTGGCATAACTGAACCAGCAACCACACCGTGAGGCAATCCATAGATGAGAATCAATAAGGGGTTTAAGATAAAACCACCTCCTGCTCCCATGATTACTCCGAACGTACAAACAGCAAAGGCTAAAAAAAGAGGCCCAAATATGTTGGTAGAAGTTCCAGCTACAGGAAAATATACAGTAGGAAAGGAGATTTGATGGGTTAGTTGAATCGGATCGCTTTTTACTTCTTTGCTAGCTACAGCTAAAACAGTAAAATCTCCCTTAGGGGCGCTACCAGGAAGGGTTATCTCTGCCTCAAAGGTCCCGTCGGGATTATTCTTGATTTTAGTAAGCACAAAGATTTTTTCAAATTTCTTAAACCTGACTTGAATTAATCTGGCAGCCACTTTACTTATGTCTTTTTTATCAGTAAGGGGATCTAATTTAATACCTCTTGAACCTATAAAGGCTCTTAGAACTGTAGTTTTCCATACATCGATTTGTTTGATTTCTTTAGGAGGAGTGATAAAGGCAAAATTAGCGTTGCTTTCTCTTAAAAATTCTCCTATTTTCCATTTCTTATTTTGTTTATACTTTTGATAGATTTCCTTTACCGGTTTTTCTTCTACCGTACCGTTTTTGTCTATCTTAGCTATATACTCCTCATTAATCCAAATTTGATAGAAAGCAGGTATTTCTTTACTTAAATAAAATTTAAAATCTTTCCTATCAAGTCTACTTACCTGGACTTTTTCTTTTGAAGTGATTTCGATGAAGTTTACTTTGTAGCCCTCAGGGACTTTACCTGTAAGTTTGATCTTTTCACCACCTTTGAAAGAGGTTTTGTCAGCCTTTAACTCAATCTTTAAAGGTATTGCTTCAGCCTCAGGTTTGGTAGTATTCCCCTGTGGCTGAGCTAAAAGGTTTTTAGAAAAAACTAATAAAAAGAAAAACAAAAGAAAAGACCATAAGTTTAACTTAAACTTGTACCGCATAACCTGCCTCCCTCCTTTGGATTTTTGAGGTTTCTCGATCAAATATCATGCCTAAACAAAAAATGGTTAAAATTAGAAAAATAAAGAATTTTAAAAGATAAAAAATATATAGGTTTTGATACTTTGGACCTTTAAGCGCAGGGGGTTGTCCCGTTAAGGACAGATCGTTACAAAAGGTTTTGTTAGTTAGGTAAAAAACCTCAGGTTGTATTTTCTGAAAAGGAATTCTTGGAAGGTTTTGATCGTTTTGAAAACCTGTTTTAGTTGGTCTCTGTCTTTTTTAGAAAGTTCTTGCGGGTTTAAATAGTTGTCAGGGGGTTGTCCGGTTTGGAGTTTTTTGGCTTGATTCAAAAATTGAAGAGAAAGGATAAACCTGTATCCTTCTTTTAATTCAGAGGCAAAGTCTAAAGAGAGAATCCCTTCCTCTTTTAGAGCATCGATTCTATCAAAGGTATTTGTATGCCAGAGGTTGTACTCTAAAGCCAGAGCTCTAATCCCCTGGACTATGGGAAAAATGGCTGTTTTTTTAAGGTCTAATTTACCTTTGTTAGGGCCTTCTTTTTCGGTTATAAACCTTCCCAAGAAATTAAGAGGTGGTTCAAACCTTATGGCTTCTGCCGCAAGACACACGATAAGTCCTTTATTTTTACTTATTTTTTCTTTTATCCAACCTCTGATCTCCTTTTCTATCTCTTCATCTCCATAAACCATTCGAAAATCTAAAAAAATACAAAGATTAAGCAAAGCCTCTTTTTGAGAACAGTCCATCCAGTTAGAAAGCCTTTTTTTCCAGGTTTGCAGATCTCCTCGCCAAAGGGGATTAGAAATCATAACCCCACCAGGACAAGGAGGAAATCCTACTTTTAAAAGATTTTCGATAAAAGTAGAAGAAAAGCTTTCAAAAAAAAGGTCTACCTCTTTTTTTCTATCTGGTAAATCTTCATAGATTAAGGCGTTATCTTGGTCGGTTTTAAAACTTTGTTCTTTTCTTCCTTCACTTCCAAGTACAAAGAATCCAAACTTAGCCGGAAAAGAAAGCTCTGTCTCCTTTAAGGTTATCTCCCAGGTTTTTTTTATGAACCTGTCGTTTATTTCTGCAAGGTATTTCCCTAAGTACTCCGGGTTAAAACCTTCGGAAATTTGATTTAACAATGCTTCTTTTACCAGGCTATAAAGTTTGGCTAACTCCTCTAACTCGTGGGCCAACTCCACTTGATATAGAAGAGAAACCAGGTTTTTGCTTTGAAAACTTATGATGTCAGTGTCTTCAAGTACTCCTTGAAGGATTCCTTTATCAAAAACCGCTACTTTTCTTAGTCTTTTTTCTGCCATAAGGAGGATGGCTTCAAACAAACGGTGGTCTGTAGAAAGGCTGACAAGAGGAAAGGTGGCTATTTCTTTAGCTTTTATTCCAAAAGGGTCTTTCCGTTGATATACCACTTTTTGTAAAATGTCCCTTTCAGTGATAATCCCTAAGCCTTCTTTTCCTTGCACTACAACAAAACTGTATTCTTTTTCTACCATAAGTTTAATTACTTTATCTAAGGAATCTTCTTCCCCCACAATAAGAGGAGTTTTTAAGGGTAGATTTTTTAAAGGTTGATCAAAAAATGAATTCTGGAGCATTTTAAATAATTTTTAGCGGTAGTTGTTTCAGTTTTTTATTCCTGTAAGAATAAACTAATTTTAAAAAAAGCAAAGCAGTCATGTAGGCATCTTCTAAAGCATTGTGAAAACTGGTGGTAGGTAAATCATATTCTTCTAACAGTTCATTAAGCTTAGGAATTCTATCTAAAGTCTTTTTAGGATAAAGGTCTAAGACATCAAACCCATAAAAAGAGACGTTAAGGTTTAGTTCTTCTTTGAGATGTTTTTTTAGCATTTCTAAGTCAAACTCTAAAAAATATCCTACCAATACTGCACCCTTGGTAAACTCTAAAAATTGATGCAAGGCCTCCTTTCTTTCAAGACCGTTTTTAAGTTTGTCTGGTGTAATCCCGTGAATCTTGATAGAGTCTTCAATTCTACACAGGTCTGTTTTTAAGTATAAAATTAGTTTTTCAGAAAAAGAAAGGGTAAGATCAACAATCTTATAAGCACCTACAGAGATAACCTCGTCCTTTTTTAAATCAAGCCCTGTGGTTTCGGTGTCTATCACCACGAAAGTGGTATCTTTTACTTTTTTATTTAGGTCGACCTCCCAACTTAAGTTTTTCTTTTTTCGAAAAAAAGTATGGTAAGTCCTCTTTAAAGTTGTGGTTAACACCTTCCACACCTTCTCAAGATCCTCGTTTACCTTAAATAGCTTAGACGGTATTTTTCAAAAAGCATTTTTTGCAAATTTTCTATGAATTTAAAGACTTCTTTTAAAAGGTTTAGGTCTCCTTTTTCTAACTCAGATGGGTCTAAATAATCGTGAGGTTCTTGTTCTCGTTTAAAGTTATCTATCTGGACTTTAAAACGTAAGGTAGTAAGAAATTTATAGGCCTCCTTTAGGTCTTTAGCTGTTTCAGGTCTAATACTTCCTGAGGATTCTAAACGAGAAATCCGTTTAAACGTATTCACGTTTTTAATCCCCTGTTCTAAACTAAGTACCCTTACCAGACAAACCAAAGGTAAAACCCCTGATTTAAACAGGTTTAATTTACCTTTAAAAGGACCAGATTTTTCTACCAGGAGTTCTTTAAACAAACCTAAAGGTGTTTTGAGTTTAACTGCATCCAAGGCTAAATATGGTAAAATACGGTCGGTTTTTTTAATCTTCTGTAAAATGTTTTGGTAAAAAAGGTCTGCTTCTTTAGGTTCCACACCTATGAAACGAAGGTCAAAGAAATTAGCTTTTTTACCTATATCTTTTAGGTCAGGATAGGCTATCCAATGAGAAAAGGTTTTTTCCCATTCGTTTAAGGTTTTTACCCAGTAAGGTTGGGTAAGATATTCCTCTTCTATTTCAACCCCTAAAAACTTCAGATTTTTGGCCAATAATAAAGCAACCTCAAAAGTTTCTTCTGAGAGGTTTTTAATTAGAAAAATTTTTAGTTTTGTTTTAAAACTGGCTTCTCTTCTTCCATGGGCTCCGATAACCATTAGGCTTGGTAGAAGAGAAAGGTTTCTTTCAGATAGGGTTAGAAGAACTACCTTTTTGATGATCCCATCCCTTATTTCAGAAAGATATCTTCCTATCAACTCTGGGTCTTTTTCTTTTATGGCAAAATCTATGGCAGAATAAAAACAGTGGTAATAAATTTTTTTTAGCTCCTCTAAAGAGTTAGTTCTTTCTATTTCTTTAGTTATGGTAATAAGGTTTTTGCTGCCAAGGGAGATGATGTCGGTATCCTCTAAAATACCTACAGGTATTCCTTCATCAACCACCACTATTTTCCTTATACGGTGTTGTGTCATAAGAAGCATAGCTTGAGATAAGGGGGCTTCTTTTTCTAAATACACCAAAGGGAAAGAAGCTATATTTTTGGCTTTAGTTTCTTTTTTATCCAACCCCTGATATAGAAGTTTTTTGATAACGTCCCGCTCAGTTATAATCCCATATCCTTTTTCTAATTTAACTAAACAAGCGGTGACGTTTTTTTCTACCATCTCCTGAATAACCTTTTCTACGGAGTTTTCTCCATCTACGATGACAGGGGGTTTTAGGTTCAATTTTGAGAGAGGGACAGAGCTAAAAGTTCCCCACTGGTCTTTTTTCTGGTTTAAAGCTTCTGCCAGTTTTTGAGCCAGTTTTTGGGTATAAAAACTCTGGACTACTGAATAGTTTTGAAAAAGTTTTAAAAAATCTTCTTTTTTAATTAAAAATACCACGGTATCTTCTACCGCACGGGCTGAATGGTCAAGTTCCTGATCAGTTATTAAGGGTAAATAACCAAAGGTTTCTCCTTCTTGAAGTTGGTCTAAGATAGTACCTTTTTTTTCTAAGACTACATATCCTTTCCTTATAAGATATAAATATTCAGAGAGGTCTTTTTCCCGGTAGATAACCTCGTTTTTAGGATAGACTTTTACCTTTATTTTTTCTACTAAAGTAGATATAACAGATGAGGGGAGCCCCCTAAAAGGGGGTACTTCCCTTATAAACCTTTCTGCATCAAGCATGCTATTCTATCCCCACACCCAGATAGGTTCTAACCTTTTCCTCTTCAAACTTTTCTTGAGCTTCTTTTTCTGGTGTCAAAAGAGATACTAAGATAGCCATGATAAAACTTGCTGGCATAGAAATAAGGGCAGGATTTTTCCAAGGAAAGATAGGAGCAGGGTTTTTAAAAATGCCTACCCAAACAGTGGGGCTTAAGATGATAAGCACCACAGAAAGGGTAACCCCTGTCAAGATGCCTGCTACCACACCTGCGGTAGAAATTTTTTTCCAGAAGATAGAAAGAAGCAGAGAAGGAAAGTTAGCACTGGCAGCTATAGCAAAGGCAAGTCCTACCATAAAAGCTACGTTTTGTCCCTTAAAAGCTATACCAAGAAAAATCGCAAGGATTCCCAAGATAAGGGTGGCTAACCTTGCCACTTTTACCTGTTCCTCTTCTGTAGCTCTTCCTTTTTTTATTACGTTGGTGTATAAGTCATGAGAAAGGGCTCCTGCTCCTGCTAAAGTAAGTCCTGCAACCACCGCAAGGATGGTAGAAAAGGCTACCGCAGCAATAAATCCTAAAAATATCGTTCCTCCCACAGCCTCAGCCAAAAGAGGAGCTGCCATATTTCCGCCTTTTTCTATACTTTTAATCAAGTTTTCTCCTACTATAGCAGCTGCACCAAATCCTATGATAAAGGTGAGAATGTAAAAGTAACCGATAAATCCTGTAGCATAAAAAACTGACTTTCTGGCTTCTTTAGCGTCAGGAACGGTATAAAATCTCATAAGTATGTGAGGGAGCCCTGCTGTTCCAAACATAAGGGCTAGACCAAGAGAAATAGCATCCCATGGATTGGCTACAAGGCCTCCTGGAAGAAGCCTTTTTTCTCCATACTTTTCACTGATAAAACCAAACAATTCATTAAAGCTAAAACCAAACTTAACCAACGTGAGAATGGCAAGCACCGTAGCTCCACCAAGCAAAAGACAAGCCTTGATAATCTGAACCCAGGTAGTAGCAATCATGCCACCAAAAATAACATAGATAATCATTATAGTCCCTACTAAAACAACCGCCAACTCATAGGGTAATCCAAACAAAAGTTTTACAAGAGAACCAGCTCCTACCATCTGAGCAATAAGGTAAAGAAGAACGGTAGCCAAAGACCCAAAAGAAGAGGCAATCCTTATAGGCTTTTGCTTAAGCCTGTAAGCTACCACATCTGCAAAGGTATACTTACCAAGGTTTCTTAATTGCTCAGCTATAAGAAACATCACTATCGGCCAGCCTACCAAAAATCCGATGGAATAAATCAAACCATCATAACCTTTTAACGCTACCAACCCAGCAATCCCAAGAAAAGAAGCGGCACTCATGTAGTCCCCAGCCAACGCAAGTCCGTTTTGAAATCCAGTGATACTTCTTCCTGCTGCATAGTACTCAGAAGCTGTCTTAGTCCGTTTAGCAGCCAAGTAGGTAATATAAAGAGTAGTTAAAGTAAATAAAAAGAAAAACAAAATAGAAACCACGTTAGGTTGCCCTAAGGTTGTCTGCATTTCCATCTTACATCCCTCCTTATTTTAATGTTTTTCTATCTCTCCTTTAATCTCTTCAACCAACCTGTCATAGACGCTGTTTGCCCAAAGGGTATAAACCCCAGTTAACAGCCAGGAAAAAATTATTACTGAAATCCCCAGAGGAATTCCTAAAGGTATTGATCCGGTAACCTTAATGGCTAAAAAGTCTTTTTTAAAAGCTAAAAGGTAGATAAAACCATAATAGATTAACAACTGGATAAAAGTAAGAGCAAAAGCTACCTTGTTTTTTTGAGACATTAACGTTTGAAACTTAGGAGAACTTAACACCTCCTTCATATTTAAACACCTCCTTTTTTGAGATTTATTTTCTGATAAAATAGATAGCAATAGTTATGCCAAAACAAAGAATATAGAATTATCGATGATTAGATGGAGAAACACCAGAAATAGTAAAAACTTTGAGGAAAAATTCCTCAATTATTTTTAAAGCCCAAACAAGACAAGAGATGAGATCTTAACTGGGGTATCCCCTTAGATTCTTTACAGGAGATTAGGAAAAGAGGGGTTTCTGGATTAGGTTTGAATGTTTTTTGATAAACAGAGGCTTGACGTTCTACTTCTTTAAAAGATAAAGTATCTATCTTGTTTAAGACTATACAGTGAGGTTTTTTGAGGTGTTTTACAAACTCAACCAGCTGGATGTCTGCTTCATCGGGATTACGTCTTATATCAAAAATAAGGACAAGATTTCTAAAGTCTCTCACTGCTTTTAAATATCCCTCTACCAGGTATTGCCAGTGTTTTTTTACCTCAACAGGGACTTTAGCAAACCCGTAACCAGGTAGGTCTACTAAATAAAACTTAAAATCTATTCTAAAAAAGTTTAAGGCTTTGGTAAAGCCAGGAGTAGAGGACACTTTGGCTACCTTTTTACGGTTTAAAAAGGCATTGATTAAAGAGGATTTACCTACGTTTGACCTTCCTAAAAAGGCAATTTCAGGAAATTCTGGAGGAGGCAGGTCCTCTAACTTAAAAACACTTTTAACAAACTCGATATGCTTAAACATGGTTAGTCTTGTTTTAAGATTACGAGGGCAGGGTTTAAGTAAGCCGGGTTCTGTTACCTGGGGAAATTTTCCCCAGGCGGTGATTATTTCTCTGAGAAGAGGGTTACCCCTCTTCTTAAGCGGCCTACCTGAGCCTTAGCGGGCGGGGCACCCATGGCTCTGTTTGGCCTTGCTCCGGACGGGGGTTGCCGTGCCACCAGGTGTTACCACCTGGTGCGGTGGGCTCTTACCCCACCTTTTCACCCTTGCCCGCACCAGAAAGGAAAAAATCCTTTCTGGCCGCTGGCGGTCTGTTTTCTGTGGCCCTTTCCAGGGATTACTCCCTCCGGGTGTTACCCGGCGTCCTCCCCTGTGGAGCCCGGACTTTCCTCCCCAGGGAATTAATCCCTGGAGCAATCACCTCTTAAACCCTGCCCTCTGTTTTTAAAACATAGGTTCTTTTTAAAATTTTTCAACCAGAACTGACCCGGCTTTTCAAAGTTTGATCCTATCCAAAAAATAGACTCTACGTTAAAATTATCTATAAAACTGTTTCATAAGGAGGCTTAATGTTTGATTTTGTAGGTTGTGGGGCGCTTAATTGGGATATTTTTTTTGAGGTAGAAGACCTTGAGGTTTTAAAGGAAAAAAACATACAAGCTATACCAGGAGGTGAAATAGCCTTAGAAAGAAAGGAGTTTTTAGGGGTGCTTAATTTTTTAGAGAAAAAAGGCAACTTTTTGTTTGAAGGAGGAGGTGGTTCTGCAGCTAATACCCTTTATGCTCTTAGTCTTTGGGGGTTTAGGTGTAGTTTTTTAGGGGCGGTGGGAGAAGATTCTTTTGGTAAGAAGATTTTAGAAGAATTTTCTTCGGTAAACCTTGTTTCTGAGTATATCATAAAAAAAGGAACTACCAGTTTAGCTTTGATAATCTTAAGCCCATATCGTGACAGGTTTATCCTCGTAAGTCCAGGGGATGCAGAAAAATACCTCCCTTCCCTTTTATCAACCAAGGTCTTACCTACAGGGGTTTACCACTTTTCTTCCTTTGCCTCTAAAGAAGGAAGAAATTTTCAGCTAAATCTTCTTAGCAAGGTTAATCCTCTTTGTTTTGACCCAGGTAGAATATACACCGCTTTGGGATGGGAGTTCCTTTTGCCTTGGCTAAAAAAGACTAAACATCTTTTTATCACAGAAGAAGAACTGAGCATGTTAGATAAAAACCCTTATGACCTTTTAGAGTTAGGGATAGAAAAGATATTTTTAAAACAAGGCAAAAAGGGAGCAACCTTGGTGAGTAGGGATAGGGTTATCACAGCCTCAAGTCTAAAGATAGAAAAGGTGGTAGATAATACCGGGGCAGGCGATTATTTTAACGCTGGGGTGCTTGCAGGTATAGCCTTAGGATTGCCTGACGAAAGAGCTTTAAACCTTGGGATTTATACCGCAGGAATAAGCCTCAGGGATTACGGAAGAAGGGGTTGCTTAAACAAAAAGGAGTTTCAAAATTATGTAAGTTTGTTAAAATAACAGATGAAAAATTTAAGAAGGTATTAAAATGTCAGAAGTTGACCTAAAATATTTAAAAAGTCTTACTCAAGGATGGTTTAAAGACGCTTTTTATGGAGACCTTTACTTAGAAAGGGTTGAAACTCTTAAAATAGTGGTTGAGCCAGACAGAATAGACGAGGTCAACTGGGGAGTAGAAGAAGGCTCAGCCATAAGAAAAATCACCCCAGAGTTTACCAACAAACTCTATTTTTCTAATGGATTTTTTGAGAAAGGTTTAAGAGAGTTGATTTTACAGACAAAAAGACCTTGTGAGGAAGAGGTTTCTAAAAAACTAACCACCAGGCTTGAATATTTAGAAGAATTAAAAAAGAAGGTTTGGTCTACGAAAGAGATAAAACACTATCGTCTTTTTTATAGCGAGGTCGTAAAAGAAGTATGGATTTTTACCTCAGAGGGAAAATTTTTGTCTGATAAAAGGGAATATACCAAGTTGGGAGTGATAGTGGTTGCAGAAAAGGACGGTAGGCTTGAGAGAGGTTATGAGGTCGCAGGGAGAAAGATGAACTTTGAACAGGTAAAGGATTTAGAAGAGTTTTTAGTTCTTCCTGAACGAGCCTCAAGGTTGGCTACGACGATGCTTTCAACTAAGAAAGCTCCTGCTGGGGTTATGCCTGTAGTTTTAGCAGGTCAGGCAGGAGGAACGATGATACATGAGGCTGTAGGGCATGGTCTTGAGGCAGACCATGCAGAAGAGGGGCTTTCGGTTTATTCAGGTAAAATTGGGGAAAAAGTAGCCAGTCCTTTGATTACGGTGGTTGACGACCCAACGATAGAAGGTCTTTATGGTTCTTATCAGGTGGATGACGAAGGGGTTTATGCTCAACCGGTAGTTTTGATAGAGAACGGAAGGCTTAAAACCTATCTTTATGACAGGTTAACCGCATTTAAGTACCAGAAAACACCTAATGGACATGGAAGAAGGCAAGATTATAGGTGTATCCCTATACCTCGCATGGCCAATACCTATATAGCCAAAGGTCCTCATAAGTCTGAAGAGATCCTTAAAAGCATAGAAAAAGGGATTTTAGTAAAAAAAATGGGCGGAGGGGAGGTTAATCCTTTAACAGGAGATTTTGTGTTTGAAGTAAGAGAGGGTTATTACATAGATAAAGGAGAGATAGCCTATCCTGTTAAAGGTGCTACTTTAGTAGGGAACGGTCCCAAAGTATTAGAAATCATAGACATGGTAGGGGAGGATTTACATTTTGAGCCTGGGGTTTGTGGGAAAGACGGCCAAGGGGTTCCTGTTTCAGACGGCCAACCTACTTTGAGGATCCCCGAGTTAACTGTTGGAGGTATAGTAGAGTAATAAGAGAGGTGAAAAAAGATGTGTGGACTTTTTGGGATATTTGGTGTAGAAGAAGCAGCTAACTATACATATTTTGGGCTTTATTCACTTCAACACAGAGGTCAAGAAAGTGCTGGGATTGCAGTTTATGATGGAGAAACCATAAGAGAGTGGAAGGCCTTAGGGCTGGTAAGTGAGGTTTTTAATGAGGAGATTTTGAAAGGTCTTAAAGGAAAGGTAGCTATCGGTCATGTGAGATATTCTACCACAGGGTCAAGTATAGTACAAAATGCTCAGCCTTTTTGTGTGAGTTTTGCTAAAAAAAAGATAGCCATAGCTCACAACGGAAATCTAGTCAACGCCTATCAGATCAGGTGCTCCCTCGAGGAAGAAGGACATATCTTTCAAACCACGATGGATAGTGAGGTTATTATTCATTTAGTCGTGAGAAACCTTAAAAAAGGTCTGGTAGAGGCTATTGCTGAGACTATGAAAAAAATAAAGGGAGCCTATTCTGTCCTTCTTCTTTACGATGACACCTTGGTTGCCTTTAGAGATCCTTGGGGTTTTCGTCCCCTTTGTTTAGGGATAATTAACGGAGGTTATGTGATAGCCTCTGAGACCTGCGCGTTTGACCTTATCGGGGCTCAGTATTTAAGAGAGGTAGCCCCAGGGGAGATTTTGGTTATAACTCAAGAAGGGCTAAAATCTTATTTTCCCTTTAAAAAAGAAAAGTTTCCCAAGAGTCACTGTGTTTTTGAGTTTATCTATTTTGCCAGGCCTGATAGCCATATCTTTGGCAAAACCGTATATCCTGTAAGAAAACAGTTAGGAAAAAATCTTTATAAAGAATGTCCTTTAGAGGCAGATTTTGTGATGCCCTTTCCTGATTCAGGTACTTATGCAGCCATCGGATATTCACAGGCAAGTGGTATCCCTCTTGAGTTTGGAATGATAAGGAATCATTACATAGGAAGGACTTTTATCCAGCCTTCACAACGTCTTAGGGATCTTTCTGTAAAGATGAAATTAAACCCGGTAAAGGAACTTATCAAAAATAGAGAAATTATTATAGTAGATGATTCCTTGGTAAGAGGAACAACCAGTAAAAACCGATTTAGAGGGATAAAGGAGCTTGGGCCAAAAAAGGTTCATTTTTTGCTTTCTTGTCCCCCGATAAGGTTCCCTTGCTTTTTTGGAATAGATTTCCCTTCAAGGTCAGAGCTTATTGCAGCTAAACATAGTGTGGAAGAAATAAGAAAGTTTTTAGACATAGATACCCTTTATTATCTCAGTATAGAAGGGTTGGTTGATGCGTTAGGTGATCTAAGAAACAAATTATGTTTAGCCTGTTTTACCGGGGAATATCCGATAGAGGTTGATTTTAGTTTTAAAAAAGACATCGCAGAGGCATAAAATGTCAAGTTTTAAAAGTTTACAAGAGTTTTTACAGGTGCTGGAACAGGAAAAGGAGTTAATAAGGGTTAAAGAAGAGGTTTCTCCTGAACTTGAGATAACCGAGATTACCGACAGAGTTTGTAAAAAATTTGGCCCAGCCCTTTTGTTCGAAAAAGTAAAGGGCTATAAAATTCCTGTGGTTACCAACCTTATGGGAAGTTACAAAAGGATATGTTTAGCCCTGAGGGTAAAGGATCTTGATGAGCTTGGAAAAGAGGTTGCCGAGTTTATAGAGGTAACAAAACCTGGGTCTTTTTTTGAGAAATTAAAGCTTGTCCCGAAGCTTTTACGTGCCTCCAATCTTTTTCCTAAAAAGGTTGAAAAAGCCCCCTGTCAGGAGATAGTTTGGGAGGGAGATGAGGTAGATCTCTACAAACTTCCCATACTTAAATGCTGGCCTAAGGACGGAGGTCCTTTTATAACACTTCCTTGTGTGATCACCAAGGATCCTGAAACCGGGACTTATAACGTAGGTATGTACCGGATGCAGGTGTTTAGTAAGAATGAAACCGGTATGCACTGGCAAATACATAAGACCGGGGCTAAGCACTATAGAAAAGCAGAAAAAAAAGGAGAAAGGTTGCCGGTAGCTGTAGCTATAGGCCCTGACCCTGCAATTATCTATGCAGCCACAGCTCCTTTACCTGAAGACATAGACGAGTTTTTGTTAGCAGGATTTTTAAGAAGGTCTCCGGTTGAACTGGTAAAATGTTTGACTGTGCCCCTTGAGGTGCCTGCAGAAAGTCAGATCGTCCTTGAAGGATATGTAGAGCCCTTCGAAAGAAGGCTTGAAGGCCCTTTTGGAGATCATACTGGCTATTACACCCCTCCAGACTATTACCCTGTGTTTAGAGTTACCTGTATCACCTTAAGAAAGGATGCTATCTATCCGGCTACCATCGTAGGTAAACCTCCTCAAGAGGATTGTTTTCTTGGTAAGGCTACAGAAAGGTTGTTTTTGCCTCTGCTAAAAAAGATCCTTCCCGAAATAATAGATATTCATCTTCCTTGGGAGGGAGTTTTTCATAACTTAGCCTTTGTATCAATAGATAAAAGATATCCAGGTCATGCCTTTAAAGTAGCCTCAGCCTTATGGGGCCTTGGGCAGATGATGTTTACCAAAATAATCGTGGTGGTTGACAAAGAGGTAAACGTTCAGAATATAAGTGAGGTGCTGTTTTACATGTCAGGCAACGTAGACCCAGAAAGGGATATCATGATAGTTAAAGGACCGGTTGATGCCCTTGACCATGCAAGCCCTTATCCAGCCTATGGGTCTAAGATGTGTATCGATGCTACCAGAAAATGGAGAGAAGAGGGATATTTAAGGGAATGGCCAGAAGAGGCGGTTATGTCTGATGAAATCAAAGCTAAGGTTGAAAAGGTTTGGAAAAAAATCGAGGAACAGATGAGGAGGTTAAAATAAGATGTTGGTTGGGGTTATCAGTGATACCCATGACAACATTTTTAACACAGAAAAGGCTATAAAGGTTGCTCAACAAAAAGGCTGTGAAATCCTTTTCCACTGTGGAGACCTTATTTCTCCTTTTATGATACCTCTGTTAGCTTCTTTTCAGAAAGAGGTACATCTTATCGTTGGAAATAATCAAGGAGATATAGCCTTGATGTATGAACATCTTAAAAAATATCCGTGGGTTAAGTTTCACGGAGAGCAGGCGTTTTTAGAGATAAAGGGTTTTAATGTAGCGATGGTTCATTACCCTAAACTTGCCTATGTTTTAGCCAAGAGTCAGGAGTTTGATTATGTTTTTTGCGGTCATACCCATAAGTTTGAAGTAAAAGAGATAGGAAAGGCCTTGGTGGTGAACCCAGGAGAGGTTTTGGGTAAAGAAGGTGTTCCTACTATGGTAGTCCTTGATTTAACCTCTAAGACTTGGGAAAAATTAGACCTTCTGTAAGGAGGGAGTAAACCATGAGATTAAGCCGATATTTTATGCCTACCCTTCGCGAAGACCCTTCAGAGGCTGAAACAGTTAGTCATAAGTTGCTTTTAAGGGCCGGAATGATAAGAAAGTTAGCCTCTGGAATTTATAACTTTTTACCTTTAGGTTTTAAGGCCTTAAAGAAGATAGAACAAATAGTGAGAGATGAAATGAATAAGGCAGGTGCTCTTGAAATACTTATGCCTTTGGTCCAGCCTGCTGAACTTTGGCAAGAAACAGGGAGATGGGAGCTTTATGGAAAAGAGCTTCTGAGGATAAAAGACAGAAAGGACCATGATTTTTGTCTTGGGCCTACCCATGAAGAGGTGGTAACCGATATCGTGAGAAGGGATGTTAAGTCTTATAAGGACCTACCTTTAATCCTTTATCAGATTGCGGTTAAGTTTAGAGATGAAATACGCCCCAGGTTTGGTATCATGAGGGCAAGAGAGTTTATCATGAAAGATGCCTACAGTTTTGATGCTGACGAAGAAGGTTTAGAAAAAAGTTATCAGAAAATGTACGAAACCTATCATCGGATCTTTGAAAACTGTGGTCTTAAGTTTAAGGCTGTAGAGGCTCATACCGGAGCTATAGGAGGGGATGTTTCTCATGAGTTTATGGTACTTGCAGAAACTGGAGAAGATACCATAGCCTTTTGTGAAGCCTGTGGTTATGCTTCAAACATAGAGTTAACCCCTGCCGAAACTTCAGAAACCTATTCTCAAGAACCTTCTAAGCCTTTAGAGAAGGTTTATACCCCAGGGGTAAGGACAGCTAAGGAGGTAGCAGATTTCTTAGGTTTACCTGTGGCAAAAATTACCAAAACCCTAATCTATATCGTAGAAGAAAACGAGGCCGTAGCAGTTTGTATAAGAGGAGACCATGAGGTAAACGAAATAAAACTTGAGAAGATTTTAGGTGGTAAACCCTTTAGGATGGCAAGGGATGAAGAAATAAGAAGAATAGCAGGAGCAAGTCCTGGTTTTATCGGTCCTAAGGGATTAAAGATAAAGATAATTGCCGATAAAAGTTTAGTTGGATATCCTAACTTTGTTATAGGTGCTAATGAAGACGAATATCACTATATCAACGCTAACCTTGGAGAAACCTTTACTCCAGACATGATAGCTGATGTCAGAAAAGCAACGGAAGGAGACCTTTGCCCTCATTGTGGAAAACCATTAAGTTTTTTGAAAGGGATTGAGGTAGGACATATTTTTAAGCTTGGCACTAAATACAGCCTTCCTATGAAAGCCATGTTTCTTGATAAAGACGGGCAGATGAAACCTTTTATCATGGGTTGTTATGGTATAGGGGTTAGCAGGGTGCTTGCGGCAACCATAGAACAGAACCATGACGAAAAAGGTATCATTTTCCCCTGGCAAATAGCACCTGTTCAAATAGGAATTATACCTTTAAAAGATAGTTTTAAAGAAAAGGCAGAAAGTTTATACCAGGGTTTAAGTCAAAAGTGGGATGTTTTGCTTGATGACAGAGATGAACGCCCAGGGGTAAAGTTTAACGACCTTGATCTCATAGGGGTGCCTCTGCAAATCATCTTAGGTAAGGCTTTTGAAGAAAAAGGAGAGGTAGAAATCAAGCAAAGGAAGACAGGAGAAAGGGTATATCTTAAGCCTGAGGAAATAGAAAACTACGTCCAAGGGTTTGCGAAAAAGGGAGCTTAGATGAGCCAAAAAATTGTTAAGGCTATAGGGCTTGTTTTTGGAGACATAGGAACAAGTCCTATCTATACCTTACCTGTTATTTTCCTTTTTCTGCCACCCACGAAAGAAAATGTTTTAGGCGTATTATCCTTGATCTTTTGGACTTTGATTATCATCCCTACCATTCAATACACCGTCTTAGCTATGAGTCTTAGTTTGCGAGGAGAAGGAGGCACTTTAATTCTTTCTGAGATTTTGCGTACTTTATTAAGAGGTCGTAAGAGACTTTTAGGATTGGTAGTTTTTTTGTCTTTTATAGGTATTTCCCTTCTTATGGGAGATGGGGTTATCACCCCTGCCATAAGTATAATGAGTGCTGTAGAAGGAATTTCTTATATACCTGGGTTAAGACCGTTAGAAAAAACAGAGGTAGTTCTTCTCAGTGTGTTGATTGCGTTAGGTTTGTTTTATTTTCAGAAAAAAGGGACAGAAAAGGTTTCAGGGGCCTTTGGCCCTATCATGAGCCTTTGGTTTTTAAGTCTTTTTATCCTTGGTTTTTTAAACTTGTTTTTGAGTCCTGAGGTTATCTTAGCGATAAACCCTTGGTATGCCTTAGAGTTTTTCAAACAAAACGGTTGGAAGGCCTACTTAATCTTAGGAGAGGTTATCCTTTGTGCTACGGGCAGTGAAGCTATGTATGCTGACATGGGGCATCTTGGGGCAAAACCCATAAAAAGAGCTTGGTATTTAGTTCTAACAGCCCTGGTGGTGAACTATTTTGGCCAAGGGGCTTTTCTTTTAAGACATCCGGAGTCGAAAAGCATTCTTTTTGAGATGTGTTTAAATACCTTTGCTTCAGCTTATGTGCCTTTTTTATGTTTAGCGTTGATGGCAACGGTGATTGCTTCTCAAGCGATGATCAGTGGTATGTTTAGTGTCGTTTATCAGGCGATGTCTGCCAGATATTTGCCCTTAATGAGAGTAAAGTATACTTCTCCTGAGCTACATTCTCAGATTTACATAGGAACGATCAATTGGTTTCTTTTCTTTGCTGTGGTTTTTATCATGTTTGAGTTTCAAAGCTCTACCAATTTGGCAGCAGCTTATGGTCTTGCAGTTACAGGAGATATGACCATCACAGGGATTTTTCTCATCACGATTTTTTATCTTAAAAAACGATATTCTTTTTTATTTCTTGCAGTCTTAACCACCTCTATCACCTTTTTATACTTTACTTCAACCCTTTTTAAGCTTCCTCACGGAGGATTTTGGGCTCTGGTACTTGCTGTAATTCCTTTTTCCATAATACTTCTTTATACCCAAGGACAAAAAAGACTATATAAAAGCCTGAGGTTTTTCAATCAGAAAGAATTTGTGACTAATTTTACTAAATTTTATAGAGAAAATTCTAAAATCCAAGGCAAGGCACTTTACTTTATCCGTGACCCTGAACATTTTCCCCCCTACGTTATCGAAAACATCTTTGTTCATGGGATTCTCTATGAAGAAAACATCTTTGTTTCCCTAATAAGAAAAAACGAGCCTTATGGTATTACCACCAGTTTTTTAGAAGAAATCTGCCCTGGAGCTAAGTTTTTTGAGATTGCTTACGGTTATATGGAAAGGTTCAAGGTTGAAGACATTTTAAAAGAACATGGTATCAACGAACGGGTAATCTTTTATGGTCTTGAGGATATCGAGACTCAACATCCTGTCTGGAAGGCTTATGCCTTTATCAAACAAATCAGCCCCCATTTTGTTAAATTTCTTAATCTTCCTCCTGCTAAACTTCACGGAGTGTTAACCAGAATAGAGCTGTAAGCTTTTATTCTAAGTCCGTCTGGGAAGTTAAAAGTTTACTGTTTCTAAAGGTTCTTATCAGGTTTGGATGGTGAGAAGGTACGTTCATCTTTTTTAAATGGCAAACCTCACATTTTAAGTTTGCACCTATCGGGAGGATATTTCTCTGGTATTGTAAGGGTTGTAGGTTGTCTATAACCATCCCATAAGGGTTAAAAGCTGGATATAATGCGTGGGGAGAGCCATGACAGACAAGACAAGGTAGTTTTTGTGTGTTATCCTTTCTTACCCGGAAAAGGCCTGAGACATCTTCAGTCCAGTTATTATAACCCTTAGCCTCTTTAGCTGGTTTTTGAAAGCCTTTATGGCAGTTAAGACAGTCAGGTTGCTGTACCCAGGGCTTCCTTGGTGTTATCTGATCTTTAGGTATTGGGGGGTTGAGATGAGCAAGCAAAAATTTGGAAGTTTTTGTGTTCGTTCCCTTGAGAAGAGATGTGGCATGAAAATCTATGTTTCCATGACAATCAACACACTCTAACCCTAATTTTTTATGGATATCTCTGTAACATTTGGTATTACCTTTAGGATGATCAGGATGACATAAATAACAGGCTTTTTCATCTTTATAGGGCATATAGTTTGCATGCCATCCATGGATGGCTGCTGAAAAACTATTATAACCCTTTATTCCTTCACTCCCTACGATAAAATCGGCATGACATTTTTGACAGAAAACAGGTTTCCCTTGAAGAGCAAATTTATAGAAGTTGGTTTGATGGTTTTTATCATGGGCTTTAAGTATGTTAATGGCTGTTTGATCAGAGATACCGGCTACACCATTCCATCTTGGGCTTCCTTCATGACACACATAGCAACGGAACTCAGTTGCTACAGGAGAAACGGCTTTGGTGCGCTGTAAAACTTTGCCTGAAACTTTATCTACAGCTTCTATCTCAAAAACAGGATAAGGGTTATATGTACCGTCTTTTTTATAAGGTAAAACCGGGATCCCCTTAGCTATAAAAATTTTTCTTTTTTCATCCCAATCGAAAGTACCGTTAAGTCCTTTCCCAGTTAAACCTAAATCTTTAGGAATAGTCTTATTAAAAAATTCTCTAGCATAATCCCAGAAAAGGACATGTTTAGAGGGTGTTTTAAAACCAGGTTCAACTTTGTAAACTAATTGAACTTTTGTGTTATCAAGCATTTCAGGTTTAGGCCCTCTCTTAATAACCAAAGCTTCAAAAGTGCTTCCAGGATATAAGAAACTAAACCATCTGTCTGCATCGGTAACACATTTCATACCCAGAGGACTAAAAACAAAGATGACATACTGGTCTTTTTGTGGGTCAAAGGTAAAAGGTTGAGTTTTAAGTTCTCTGATAACAGGTTTAAGTTCAGGGGGATTTTCAGGTTTTCTTAAAAGTTCTTTAACAAGAAATGCAGCAAGAGCTTCTCTCTCTTTTTCTGTACCTATAAATTTAGGCATATAACCAAGAACTTTTCCTTGTCCATATAACTGGGAAATCATCCCAAAGTAGGTAAACCCCCGGGCTTTTTCAATCACATCGTTTCTTAGCCCTTTTATGGTGTGGCAGGATAGACATTGTAGGTTGAAAATTTCTTTTCCTGCCAAAATTTTATTGTCTTCTGTAACTTCTTTAACCATAGCCCATCTTGCATGTTTTAAAAAACCTTCGCTGTTAAGTTTCTTTTCCTCCTCAACCTTTATCCCAAAAGAATAAAGATAGCCATATATTACATAAGGCCTTCTTGCATATTCTCTGATATGTTCAAAACTACCTAACCATAGCAACCCTATAAAAAGAAGGAGAAAGGCTAATACCCTTTGTAAACCAGGATTGACTTTTACTAAAAAAGCAAGAGAAATTAAATAAATCAACGCAGAGGAAACATAAAGAAGTTTTTTAGCCATCAGAACCTGTCTGTTAAACACAAAGTTAAACACCTTAGATAGTTCTGGGACGGTTAGAAAGTACCAGATACTTGAAAAAAATATAAAGGGAAAGGCTACGTAAAGCCATTTTACGTTATATTTTAAAAGAAAAGGTCTTTTTTCTTTGGGAGAGAAAAATAGAGTACTAAAAATTCCAAAGATACCTGCTAACATAATAGAGATACCTGTTCTGAAAAATAGGCTTGGAAAGCTTGAAGGATTAAAAAAACCGTGCCAAGGATTTCTGGTTTCTAACCATTTTCCAGGAGTTAACATAAAACAAATAATACCGTTTATGACAAATAAGCTCATCCAGGCAGAGATGGCGTATAGCAGCGCTACCCTAAGACGCAGTTTGTCAGACAATTCATCGAACTTGTAGTGATATATCAAAAGAGCTACTATTTCCACAAAGAAAAACACCCATTCTATAGCCCAGAAGAAAACAAACTGATTTATAAGGATTGAGGTAGCCTCAGGGTTTGCAATCCCTATGATAAACCAAATACCTACTCCAGAAACCCCGCCCAAAACCATCGTGATCAAAAGGAAAAACCAGGTATGTTTACGTACAAATTCTCGTAAGTCTTGATCGTTGGTTAACACAGAAAGTCTGTCTGTATACCAGAGATAGATTCCTCCTCCTACGGCAAAGTGAGAAATAAAAACATGAAAAACCGCAATAATTGCTACCCAAAGCCCAGGATTTATAAAATAAGTTTCCCAAACAGGATAGTTCATACTTTTCTTCCTTCCTGCTTAGAGAAACTATGTTTTAAAAAGTAATACACTGTAACAATTCCTAACCCCAAAAACAGTAAAAACAACAAGAAAACATCCATTTGAGGAGAAAATTGCAACAGTTCTGTTTGATAGTAAGAAGACAACTGAAGGGTTCTTAAGTTAAACCTGTTTACTACCATGAAAATAAGGGTAAGTATAAAAAACGATATGGTTAGTTTTAAGTGATGCTTTTTGCTAAAATATAGAGAAGTGAGGGCAAAAACAATGCTTAAGTAAAAAAAGAAAGCAACTTTTGGGGCATTGCCTAAAAATAAGCCTCTTATCTCTGAAGGTAGAGATAATAGAAAAGCTATTCCTACTCCTATTTGCAACAGGGTTAAGTAAAAAAATAGGTTTAGCCCTTTTATAAGGCATATTTTATCGTTTTTATAATGTCCCAAAACCCCTAAGCTCAAACCGCTTACAGCCAAAGACCCTGCCAAAAAATGTAGATATTTAAAATATAGATAAGGTATATCTAAGGGCAGATAGGTGCCTTTTCTATTAGCAAAATAGACGTGCCATTTTTCTGGGTTTTCCAGAAGGGTAAGGTTGCTTACCAAGATAAAGGCTATATAAAGAAGGATAAAAGCCTGAATAAAAATAAAAGGTTTAAAAGGCTTTTGAGAAGAACTCTTCTTAGAGATGAGGTAAGAAAGATAGTAGACCAAGATAACAGAAGGAATGATAAGCATCCAATGGGTAGCAAGTATGATAGAACTTGTAAAAAATAGAGGTCCATATACTACCTGAAGGAAAAGAAGGGCAGGGATGGCCATGTTGATAGCTAAGGCAAACAGAATCGGTTTTTTCTTAAAAAAAAGACGAGCAGTTTCCGGAAGGAAGGTTTCTTTTAACTGTTGGTATGTAAAAAACAGCGACCATCCTAAAATAAGATTGATAAGCAAGATGTGGAGGAGAAAGAAGGTATGCTCCAGAAAATTCAAGATTGAAGGATAAAAGGGAAGTTTTTCAGGATAAAAAACCAAACTTTCCATATAAAAAATTTTAGAAAAAGTTTAAAAATAAGTCAAGAAAAAATCGCAATTGTAGATAGATTTAAAATTAAAAATTTTTTTTATAACATCTTTTTTAAATCATTAAAAAAGGAGATGCTACCAAAGCTTGCGCAGAATTGAAAAAATTAAAAAACTATCCTGATTTACACCAGCAAATAACCCCTCTTAAAGAATTTTGTCAAAAATAATCACACTTAAAGTTCTTTGATTTCTTCCCAGGATAAAAGATGGACCCCTTTTTCCTGTAATAAATCTATGGTTTTGTCTAAGTTGTTAGTCCTTAAAACCACCACCGCTTTTTCTCCAGATTTTTCTACAAAAGCATAGATATACTCTACGTTTATGTCTGCATCGTAAAGATGTTTAAGTACTCCTGCCAGCCCTCCAGGTTCATCCTTTATCCCTACGGCAACCACGTTGGTTATCTTAGTGGTAAACCCTGCTTCTTCTAAAACTTTTTTAGCCTCCTCAGGTTGTGGCACTATCATTCGTAGAATTCCAAATTCAGAGGTGTCAGCTATAGACAAAGCTCTTATGTTTATCCCGTGGTCTGCTATAGCCTTTAAAGCTTCATAAAGCCTACCTTTTTTATTTTCTAAAAACACCGATATCTGTTTAATCTTCATACCAATCCTCCTGGTTTATTTAAGATTACGTTTGTCGATGATCCTTTTGGCTTTACCCTCACTTCTCGGGATAGATTTAGGTTCAACCAACGTCACCTTAACCCTTACCCCAACCGTTTGTTCTATCTTCTTTTCTAAACGTTTTCTTAGGGTTTCTATCGTTTTTACGTCGTCTGAAAAGATTTCCTTAGACATCTCTACTTGTACCTCCACTTCATCCAGATAATGAGGACGGGTAAGGATGATTTGATAATGAGGTTCTACCCCCTGTACCTCAAGGATAGCCTGTTCTATTTGATATGGAAAGATCATCACACCCCTTACCTTGATCATGTCGTCAGACCTTCCTTTAATCCGTTCTATCTTTGCCAGGGTCCTTCCACAAGCACATTTTTCTCTATGGAGGGTGGTGATATCCCTTGTCCTAAACCTTATCATCGGCATACCTTCTCTGGTTAAACTAGTTAAAACTAACTCTCCTTCTTGTCCCTCAGGCAGAGGTTCTCCTGTTTCAGGGTCTATGATTTCTGGGTAAAAATGGTCCTCCCACACATGAAGGCCTTGCTGAGCAGGACATTCATGGGCTACTCCAGGCCCGATAATCTCCGTTAATCCATAAACATTGTAAGCTTTAATCCCCATTCTTCTTTCTATCTCCTTTCTCATTTCTTCAGTCCACATCTCTGCGCCAAAACTTCCTATTCTAAGCTTTAAGGTTGAAAGGTCTATACCCATCTCTTCTTTTGCATACTCAGTCAGATAAAGAGCGTAAGAAGGTGTACAGGCTAAGAAGGTGGTTCCAAAATCTTTCATAAGTTCTATCTGCCTTCTTGTATTTCCGGCTGAAGCAGGAACTACCGTTGCTCCTATTTTCTGAGCTCCATAATGAAAACCTAACCCTCCGGTAAACATACCGTAACCATAGGCTATCTGAACGATATCGTCCTTGGTAGCCCCTACCATAACCAAACAACGGGCCATTACTTCAGCCCAAAGGGCGATGTCTTTAACCGTATATCCGGCAACCACAGGTTTTCCAGTGGTACCACTTGAGGTATGAATTTCGACTATCTCTGAGAGAGGTACGGCAAACAATCCAAAGGGATAAGCCTCTCTCATATCAGTCTTACTGGTAAAAGGAAGGTATTTAATATCTTCCAAAGACCTGATATCTTCAGGCTTAATCCCTGCTTCATCAAATTTTTTACGATAAAAAGGCACTTTTTCGTAAACTCGTCTGACTACCTCTTTTAACCTTTGAAGCTGGATTTCTCTTAATTTTTCTTGGTCTATGCATTCTAACTGCTGGTCCCAAAACATCGTATTTATCCTCCTTCCACACATTTTTTATATATTAGACAAGCTTTAAAAGTTCAAATCCGTTGTCTTTTAGTTTTTCAAGGACTTCTTCAAAATTTTCTACCTCAAAAATAAAATAGGCCTTTTCCCTGCTTTCTGCTACATAAACCAAAGCATTTTCTATGTTTATTCCTTTAGAAGAAATAAACTTTACTACTTCATAGAGACCACCTGGTTTGTCTTTCATCTCAATACCTAATGCAGGGTTTAAAGCTACCACAAACCCATTTTTTTTGAAAAGTTCATAGGCTTCATGAGGTTTGTCTACTAAAAATTTTATGATACCAAAATCTTTGGCATCTGTGATAGAAAATCCAAGTATGTTGATGTTTGCCTCTGCCAGCAGTTTGGTAATTTTTTCAAGCTTGCCAGGTTTGTTTTCCACAAATATAGAGATAATTTCTACCTTATACATAAAAGCCTCCTAAATGTTTCTGAATTTATAAAGTCCTTTTATCTATCACCCTTTTAGCTTTACCTTCACTTACAGGTAAAGTTCCAGGTTCTAACAACTCTACCTTAGGCTTAACCAAGATAGCTTCTCTCAGTTTTTCTACTATTTCTTCTTTTAGTTTAAGCAACCTTTCTATTCTTCCGTCAAAAAATTCTCTGTCTATTTCTACCTTCACTATCATTTCATCGTAGTTTTCAAGCACTATCTGATAGTTTTGAGCTACTCCTTTGATACCCATCAACACAGCTTCTATCTGCTGCGGAAAGATGTTTACCCCTCTGACGATGAACATATCGTCTGCACGTCCCAAAATCCTGCTAATTCTTCTATGGGTCCTTCCACAGGCACAAGGTTCTGTAAAGAAAAACGTGAGATCCCTTGTTCGGTAGCGAATAAGGGGCATCCCTTCACGGTTGAGCGAAGTTAACACCAATTCTCCTATCTCACCTTCTTTAACAGGCTCCCCGGTTTCAGGGTTTACGATCTCTACCAAAAAAGCGTCTTCCCATATATGTAGTCCTTTTTTATACACGCACTCAAATCCTACTCCAGGACCTCCCATCTCAGATAAACCATAACAATTGTAAACGTCAATCCCTAAGAGTTCTTCTATTTTTTTTCTGGTTTCTTCAGTATAAGGTTCTGCTCCTAAATAGGCTCTTTTAAGCTTTAGGTCCCTTCTTGGGTCAAGGCCTTTGTTTAAGATTACAGAGGCTACATAAAGGGCATAGCTTGGGGTCATGTGAAAACAAGTAGTACCAAAGGTCTTCATAAGTTCTATCTGTCTTTCCGTATTCCCAGGACCAGCAGGAATTACCAAAACCCCTAATTTTTCAGCTCCGTAATGCATTACCAAAGCTCCGGTAAAAAGTCCATAGGTCATAGAGTTTTGAAGAACATCTCCTCGTGTGGTGCCTGTCATAACTAAATTCCTTGCGATCAACTCTGCCTGAGCGTCTATATCCTTTTTGGTAAAAAATAAAGCCTTTGGTTTCCCGGTGGTACCACTTGAGGTGTGTAGTCTTACCACCTCTTCTAAAGGTACGGCTAAAAGCCCATAAGGATAGTCTACAAACAAGTCTTCCTTGGTGGTAAAAGGTAATCTTACCACATCTTCTAACGACTTTATGTCTTCAGGTTTTACCTTTGCTTCTTCAAACTTTTTACGATAATGGGGTACCCTTTCATAAACTAACGTTACCACCTTTTTAAGTTTTTCTAACTGCAGGGCTTTTAGATCTTGTTGAGGCATAGTCTCTATCTTTGGATCCCAAAAGTTTACCTCCACCTTTCCACCCTCCTAAGGTTTATCAATTTTAGTTTTCGTAAATGATTTTTCCCATATGCCTTACGTCGTATCCTCCTAAGTTTACCACCATCTTTTTAAACTCTTCGTCATTTCTGATTATGTCTAAAAAGGCCTGAACCATCTCTAAGTCTAAAAATTCCTTGGGAATAAGGATATCATAACGTTCTTCTGCTAAAGGTATAAAATCTAAATCTAAAGCCTTAGCCGCCGCATAAATCCCAAGCCCTACATCAGCCCTTCCACTCGCAACCGCCTGAGCTACTCCCATATGAGTATATTCTTCTTGGTCATAACCTCTTATCTGAGAAGGATTTATTCCTAAATCCTTCAAATGTTTGTCAAGAAGAAGCCTTGTTCCTGAACCAGCTTGTCTGTTGATAAACACCACATCTTCTCGAGTAAGGTCAGAAAAACTAAAGATGTTTTTAGGATTACCTTTTTTTACGATAAACCCTTGTATCCTGTAAACTAGATTTACCAATACTACCGAACGTTCAGGCAAGATTCTTTTAATAAAAGGTATGTTATATTCTCCGGTTGTTTCATCTAAAAGGTGTGTGCCTGCAAGATGGGCTTCTCCTTTCTTGATAGCTATAAGACCTCCCATAGATCCTACATGAGCTGAAGAAAGAGAAATATGAGGATATTTCCTACGTAAGAAGTTGTAGACCACATCAAGGGTATTGTCATGGCTTCCTATACACACTAAGGTGTAATCTATCTCTTCTTTGTTTCTCCAGAGAAACACCTCTACCTCTTTCCCAGGAGAAAATCCCTCAATACCTGCTGGGATCCATAGATAACCGTCTGCCCTAACCACTGACATAAGTAATCCAGCTCCTCTCCCCAAAGGAGAAACTATGTACTTTTCTCCTACCTTTCCCACCTTTACCCTTACAAATTCATCTACTCCTACAGGAGAAGAAAGTTGACGAGAAAGAAGGCCTTTGATCTTTTCTTCCTTGGGTAGTTTAGCCCCTAAGTAAAGCTCAATAAGAGGTCTTACAAAAAGTTGATAACAAAAGATGGCTGAAACTGGATAACCAGGTATTCCTAAAACAGGTTTATTTTTACAAAAACTTGCGATAAAGGGCTTCCCTGGTTTGATAGCTACCCCGTTAATTATAACCTCTCCTAACTCACTTAACACCTTATAGGTAAAGTCTTCCTTACCATAGCCTGAACCAGCATTTAAGAGTACCATATCATTTTCTATCAAAGCTTTTTCTATAGAAGATTTTATAGAAAACTCATCATCTTTAGCTATAGGATAAACTTTAACCTCAGCTCCGTCTTTTTCTAAAAGTCCTTTCAAAACAGAAGAGTTATATTCTATCAAGCTGGGTGGGTTAAGACCTTCTTTTTCAGCCTCTTCAGGAGTTAACAATTCAGAACCTGTAGGAATAATGCCTACCTTGGGTTTTTTTCTTACTACAACCTCTAAGATACCACTTGCCAACATAGCCCCGATTTCAAAGGGTCTTATAAAATGATTTTCTGGAATGATCATCTCAGTAGCCACGATGTCTTCTCCCACAGGACGGACGTCATGGTAAGGGGGATAAGATTTGTATATCTCGATAAAACCTTCTTTAACATTAACCTCTTCTACCGGAATAACTGCATCAAACCCCTCAGGTAAAGGGTCACCTGTCTCTATCCAGAGGGCTTGCTCTCCTATTTTTAAAAGCACAGGGTCTTTTTCTGTAGCGTTAAAGGTATCTTTAGAATGAACAGCATAACCATCCATCGCAGCTGAATGGAAATAAGGAGACGAACGTTTAGCAAATACAGGCTCTGCTGTGACCCTTCCTAAGGCTTCTTTAACCTTTATCTTTTCTGCAGGAAGAGGATGAAATACCCTTTGTTTAAAATTTTGGATCAAGCTGTGTAAAGCTTCCTCAAGACTTAAGATTTCATGAAAAACCTTTTTTCCCATTACTTAATCTCCCTTATCCCTAAAATGTTAGGAGACCTTCTAATAAAGCCACGTTCCTGGGCAACTACCTCTAAAGGAAGGCTTATCAGGTCTATAAGATAAGGGTCAGGATATTTTAAATACAAGGGAATGGTTTCTTTAAAACTTTTTACATAACTTTTGCAGTCCTTACAAAGTTCAACCCTTATTTCATCTTCATCTACCAAAAGGTCTATCTTTTCACAGCTAGTATGACCACAATAACCGCATCCAATCCTTGGTCCTTCTTCTTTATAACCACAAACAGGACAAAGAAAATAACGTTTGTTGTTTTCATCTATAACCGATAAAGAATAAAACTCTCCACATACAAGGCATCTTTTCCGATCTTCTGAATTGGGCTTATTCTTTCTATCTTCTAAAGCAAGTTTTCTAAAAAGAGGCATACTTAACAAAAAGAGCATTCTCTTTATCTCTTCCTCAGAACTTTCTTCCCCAAAGAAGGCTATTTCCCATAATTTTTTAGGATAATACAAGACCTCTTCTTCTTTACCTTCTAACCCCTCTTTTAAAAAAGAAATAAATTCATAAGGTACCTCAAAGGTTTTTCCAAAAATCTCTAAAAGTTTATCCAGGCTTTTTACAGGATCCTCGGTTTTAAGAATTTTTTCACATTCTTTGTTAAACCCTGCTACCTTGTCATACAAACTTAAAACCTCTTTTAAATGTGGTTTTTCTGTGATAAGTTTTTCTATCCAAATCTTTAAATCCATTTTTTTCTCCTTCTTGTTTTTGATTGAATTTTTGACCACATTACTTCTATAATAACTTAAGATAAAAAAGAAGAAAGGGGGAGAAAATACCTCCCCCTTTCTGTAAGATTTTAGTTTTTTTCTTTTTTCTATCCTTTTATCAACCCTATGTCTTTAAGCACAGAAGGTGAAAGGGCAACTCCTTTCTCGATGAGGCTTCTTAGCATCTGTCCCATAGCAATCAGGTTTTCAGGTTTTTTCGGATTTTCTGCTAAGTTATACTCTTTAGGAGAGGCTTTTAGAGCATACACTACCCCTAAACCTCCTAACTCTGTTTCTCCGTAAAATACAGAATATCCTTCTGCTTTAGCCTCTTTAATCAATTCTTCGCGGTTTCCATACTTGATGGCTCCGGTAGGACAGGTTTTAGCACAAGCTGGACTAAGCCCAGCTTTAACCCTGTCGATGCAGAAATGACACTTAGAAATCTTTCCGTTTTTATCATACCTTGGTATGTTAAAAGGACATGCGGATTGACAGGCCTGACATCCGATACACTGGTTTTTATCATAATAAACTATCCCGGTTTCAGCGTCCTTTTTCAGAGCCTTCACAGGACAGATTTCTACACAGGCAGGTTCTCCACAGTGTAAACACCTGTGACTTACAAACAACCATTGAACTTCACCTTTTTCGTTCACTTTTTCGATAAACCTGATACGGTTATAGGTGTATCCGGTGAGGTCTGGTGGGTTTTCATGGGTTCCGTTGTTTTTAGTTTTCTCTGCTGGCAGGTCATTCCAGGACTTACAAGCCACCTGACATCCTCTACATCCTATACAAAGGTCTGGAGTTATTAATAAAGCTTTACGTGCCATACTTTTCCTCCTTTTAATTTTTTCAAGGAGGTAGGTTCCCCTACCTCCTTTTTATTGGGCTATGCCTTTCTTATGTTTATCACAAAACACTTTGTTTCTTGTATAAAGGTATTCGGGTCAACCACATTAGGTGTAAGAAGGTTAGCACTATCCCCTCCATTCTTAGGGAACTTCCATCCATAATGCCAGGGGATACCTATCACATGACACTTTTTACCCTGAACGATAAGTGGTCTTATTCTTTCTGTAACGATAGCTATCGCCCATATTTCTCCTCTTGGACTGGAGACTATTACCTTATCCCCGCTCTTTATGCCTTTTTCCTTAGCCAGCTCTGGGTCTATCTCTGCAAAAATCTGAGGTTCAAGCTCTAACAACCATGGGGTATGTCTGGTCATAACACCTGTCTGCCAGTGTTCGGTGACCCTGTAAGTGGTACCTACATAAGGATATTTAGGATCAGTACCTACTACAAATTTGTCATCTGGACTATCGTAAGTTCTGGCTACAGGATTAAAATAGACTTTCGGATAAAGTAGGTTCTTAAAAGGTGACTCTACCGGTTCATAGTAAGTGGGGAAAGGTCCGTCTGCCAAACCAGCTCCAAAGATAGTTCCTACACCTAAAGGTTTCATAATAAAAGGTAATACTCCTCCTTTCATCGCTAAAGGTGGTTGTGGGCCGTCAGGAACATCTCCAACCCATTTTTTATTTTGGGCATCCCATTTAATAACAGGTCTTTTCGGATCCCAAGGATTACCCATTGGATCAACACTTGCCCTGTTGTAAAGAATTCTTCTGTTAACAGGCCAGCACCAAGCCCAGTTAGAATACAGACCAAGACCTGTGGGGTCTTCTTTCCCTCTTCTTTTCATCATGTTGCCTGCTTCAGTAAAAGCACCAGAATAAAGCCAGTTCCCACAGGCAGTTGAACCATCATCCATTAAAAATACAAAGGAGGCAACCTGTTGCCCTTTTTTGTAAGCTTTTTTGTCTATAGGATGAGAAGCTACATCCTTGGTGTAGTAACCGTTTATTTCTTTGGCTACTTTTTCTATGTCTACATGTTTATCTCCATAATTCCAGTTAAGTTTGAGTATTGGGTCAGGGAAAACTCCACCTTGTTTTTGGTAAAGTTCCTTAATCTTATGATAAAGCTCATTCATGATCTCGGCATCAGGCATACACTTTCCAGGAGGTTCAACGGCTTTATACCTCCATTGAGCTAACCTTCCAGAATTAGTGATGCTACCTTGTTTTTCTATTGAAGAAGCACAAGGTAAGAAAAACACCTCAGTTTTGATCTTCTTAGGATCCATCCCAGGCCCTTTCCAGAAAGAAGAGGTTTCATTGTCCCAAAGGTTTACACAAACCAACCAATCAAGCTTAGCCAAAGCCTTCCTGACTTTATTAGCGTTTGCACTTGAACAAGCTGGGTTTTGTCCCCAGGCAAAAAATCCTTTAATTTTTCCTTTATACATGGCATCAAAAATATCATACCAACTATAAGTGCGGTTATCGTCAAGTTTAGGTAGATAGCTATAGCAAAAATCGTTTTCTTTGGTGGCATAATCTCCATAAAAAGCCTTAAGTAAGCTTACGATATATTTAGGTCTGTTTTTCCACCAGTTAAGACTCTTAGGTTCTGCAGTTTTTGGGGTATTTACCTCTATATAAGTTTTTAAATCAACCCAAGAAGCCTTTGGAGTAGGTAAATACCCGGGTAACACATGGAAAAGAAGTCCCATATCCGTTGAGCCTTGAACGTTACTCTCACCTCTTAAGGCATTAACACCACCTCCAGCCATTCCTATGTTACCAAGAAGTAGTTGAATGATAGACATGGCTCTTATGTTCTGAACTCCTACGGTATGCTGGGTCCATCCCATCGCATAACAAATGGTAGCCGTTTTATTGGGTTTTCCGGTTGAAGCTATAATCTTATAAGCCTCAAGCACCTTTTCTTTAGGTGCTCCGGTAATCTCCACCACCATGTCTATGGTATATCTACTGTAATGTTTTTTAAGGAGCTGAAACACACAGTTAGGGTCTTTAAGGGTTGGATCCTTTTTAGGAACTCCTTTTTCATCTAACTGGTATTTCCAAGTAGCTTTATCATATTTTCTGGTTTTTGGGTCATACCCCGAAAAATATCCATCTAAGTCTTCGGGACCTTTAAAGTTGGGGTCTACTAAATAAGAAAGGTCGGTATAGTTGATCACATAATCTTTGAAGTAGAGTTCATTATCTATAATATATTTAATAAGCCCACCTAAGAAAGCTATGTCAGTGCCTGGACGGATAGGAACATACAGGTCTGCTTTAGAAGCTGTTCTGGTAAACTTGGGGTCTATGACTAAAAGTTTAGCTCCTCTTTCCTTTTTAGCCTTTAATATCCATTTCATCGAGATAGGATGGTTTTCAGCAGGGTTACTACCCATAACGATGATTACATCAGCGTTTTTGAGGTCAACCCAGTGATTGGTCATTGCGCCACGTCCGAACGACTCTGCCAGAGCCGCCACGGTGGCGCTGTGTCATATTCGCGCCTGATGCTCGATGTAAACTAATCCTAAGGCCCTCATCAGTTTTTGTAAGAG
Source organism: Thermodesulfobacterium sp. (assembly GCF_030445475.1). NCBI lineage: Bacteria > Pseudomonadati > Thermodesulfobacteriota > Thermodesulfobacteria > Thermodesulfobacteriales > Thermodesulfobacteriaceae > Thermodesulfobacterium > Thermodesulfobacterium sp. Next base: position 39,112 of record NZ_JASUTP010000003.1, read on the forward strand.
ATAACATTCTTCATTATCCAAGGCAGCTGACCCTACATGAGCAATAGCTTCAACTCTGTTTACCACTCGCCCTTTTTCATCTTTAAGAATAAAATATTTATCTCTTGTAGCCTTAACCCTTTTAGCTATCTCAGAAATAGCCCATTCCCAAGAAACCTTTTTCCATTCAGTAGCCCCTGGAGCACGATAAAGAGGTTCCATAACCCTGTAAGGATTGTTGGCCATTTGCAATAAAGAAGCACCTTTAGCACATAAGGCCCCTTGGTTGATAGGGCTATCTGGATCACCTTCTACCTGTACTACCTTGCCTCCCTTTGCATAAACAATCAGACTGCATCCTACAGAACAATAAGGACAAACAGAAGTACTTTCCTTAGCGTTTTTGATCTTAAGTTCTGTAGCTGCATAAGACTTAACAGGTGTAAGGTCTATTGAGATGGAACTTAAAACTAGAGAACCTAACGACAACTTTAAAAAGTTTCGCCTACTTATTCCACCCATAACATACCCTCCTTTTTGTTTACTCCCTTAATATAAAATTTAGTACTATTTTTACGTTTAAATCAAGAGCAAAAATGGTTAGTTATTTATTATTTTGGGTAATAAAGTTTGATTTTTTTTATTTTTTGTTTTTAAACACAAAATTTTTTGTATATTTGCTGCCGTTTGAAAAGTCTAAAGATAGCACCTATAAAGCTTTAAAATTAGTTATAGGTTAACATGGTTCACAGGTAGTCTTTTTAACTTGCTTTTTAGAAGAAAACAAGCTAAAATAGTTATTAAATTTTAAAATAGGAGGATTCCTATGCTTTCAAAGATACCTTTCGACCTTTCAAAGATTGATCCAAAGAACTTAGATAAACAGATTCTCAGGATAGCGATCATGGCTGAGCTTGATGCCATCAACCTTTATGAACAGCTTGCTTCTTTAACTGAAGATAAAAACTTACAAGCCGTACTTCTTGACATAGCCAGAGAAGAAAAGACCCATGTAGGAGAGTTTTTATCGATGCTTTTAATCAAAGATGAAGAACAGGAAGAAGAACTCGAGGCTGGTGAAGAAGAAATAAGTGAACTCTTAGAAGACGAAGAAGAAAACTAACGATCGTTTAGGATTTTTTACTCTAAAGCTATCTTTTATCATGGGCTTTCGGGTTAAGTTGATTTTTTCAAAGGTATTTTTATGGTTAATTTCGGCCTGCTTCTTTTTTGTCCATGTTCAAGCTTTTGGTTCTGTTTCTAAACCTTTAGAAGTTACTGCTCAAAAGGTAGAAGCCTTTAATAATTTTAAAATTTTGGTAGCTGAAGGGGATGTGGTAATTCAGACTAACAGTATGCTCATCTGGGCTCAAAGGGTTAAATATGAAGTTTCTACCCGCTATTTAATCCTTTATCAGTATAAAATTTTCGATTTTACCAAAAATGCTATCCTTGAAGGAGATCAAGCCTTCTTAGACTTGAGAAACGAAGAGTTTTGGGGACAAAACATTTTTATGTTTTTGAAAAAAGAAGGGATCAGAATTAAAGCTAAAGATTTACATAAAAACGCCTTAAACGAATACCTGGCTAAAAGTGCCTTGGTTACCTCTTGTGAGTTTGACTGTGAAAACGAAAAAGATTTTCCTCCCTGGAGCTTAGAAGTTCGAGAGTTTGTCTTGACCCCAGAAGGGATAAGTAAAGGAGAGGCTACCAAGTTTAAGATAAAAAAACAGACTGTGGTTTCTTTGCCAAAAACAGCCTATGTTCCCAAGGTAACCCTCCCGATGGTTCCTCAAAGAAGTACAGGTTTTTTATTTCCTAAAATAATTCAAGGAAATAGATTAGGGTTAGGCCTTCAACTACCTTTTTTCTGGCCATATACTGACCAGGTTGACTTTACCTTATCGCCTATGTTTCTTACCAAAAGAGGTTTGTTGTTAGATTTAGAAAGCCAGTTCAGGCTGATGGAACCTTTAGAAGGGGTTTTAAAGTTAAGATATTTAAAGGATAATAAAGAAACTTTACTTGGCGATACAGAAAAAGAGGAAGAGAAAAAACATAAATGGTGGGTCGCTGGGAAAATCGATTACACACCCAAACCAAACCTTGATTTTCATCTGGACATAGATGTGGTCTCCAATAAAGACTTTTTGGAAGAGTTTGACGTAGGAGAAAACGGGTTTTCCTCTTCAAAAAGTTTTTTTTTAGAAAGGTTTCATCGCACTTTAGAAGAAAAAAATCAAGAATATAGAACATCTCGTTTTTGGGCTCAATATTATCGTGGTAGTCTTTATTCAAGGATAGAAAGTTCCTATCTTGACTATCATGGAGCTTCTGATAAAGACACGGTTTTACAACCTCTTTGGGGTTTTCGTCTAAATTTGTTGCCTTTTAAGACCATAGGAAACCTTATGACAAACTTTAGCTTGGTACATAACTATAGTTTTAGAAAAGAGGGGTACTATGGGCACAAACTAAGCTCAAACTTAGAGTTGGCTTATCCTTTTAGAACCTCTTTTTTGTTTAACGAGTTTAAGGCAAGTTATTTCCTAAACCATTTTATCCTTGACGATTCTACAGGTTTTTCAAAAAACAGTTTAAACAATCATTACTACGATGTTTCTTTTACTACCTACACTCAGATTTTTAAGTTTTACGAAATACCTCTACCTTTAAACCGCAATTTAACCTTTTTACACGTCTTAAAGCCATATGTAAGCTATTATTTTAAGAAAAAACCTTCTGAAACCAACCTACCGATTTTTAACTATGAAGACCTTTCTCATGAAGAGATAAATACCTTAGAGTATGGGTTATGGCAACTTTTTAGACTTAAAAACCAGCCAGACTTTTTAAGAGTAAAGGTTTACCAGCAGTATCAGTTTAACGCAGAGGAAACTCCTACCGCTACCTCAAGTGAAAAGAGAAAATTTTCAGACTTAGGCCTTCAGGTGTTGTTAAATTACACCCCACACCTTTCTTTAAGATACGATGGAAGTTATAACTTTTATGGATTAGGTTTTAAAAAACACTCCTTTTACTTTGGGTTAACTGACTGGATGGTTGACCGTTTGGGGCTTACTTTTCAGGATGATAAAGCCTGGAATACAAGACAACTTACCCTTTCCCTTTCTCACCGATTTTTTCAAAGGTTGCAAACAGATTTTTATCTGAGTAGAAATTTAAGGCTTGAAGAAAATACCGAGATGAGGTTGGGTCTTTCTTATGTGCATGATTGCTATCTGTTAGGGGGAGGTGTTTCAGTCACCCCTAAGGACACAAAATTTTTCTTTAGGGTAGAATTAAAAGGTTTAGGAGGTTACGGATTAGAAAAATAAAGGTTTTAGCTCCAGGGCCTTTAAAGTTCAGTTTTATAGAAGAAGGAATTTCTTACTATGCCAAAAAAATTTCACCGCTATGTCCTGTAGAGGTATGTCTACCTAAGGTTAAAGGTGGGGTAGAAAAAAAGGAAGAAAGACTAAAGATAGAAGAAAAAGTTTTAAAGAAGCATCTTTCTGAAAATGAATTTTTGGTGATTTTAGATGAGAGAGGACAACTCCTTAATACCATAGAGCTTGCCTCTAAAATCGAAAAATGGCTTGAAGCCTCAAAAGATTTATGTTTTTTAGTAGGAGGTCCTGAGGGAATATCTCCCGAGTTAAAACATAAAGCCCACTTTCTTCTTAGCCTTTCTCCTCTAACCCTTAACCACGAAATAGCTATTTTGGTGTTGATGGAAGCCCTTTACCGAAGTTTTACCATATTAAAGAAAATTCCCTATCATAGGGCATAATAAACAAAAAATCAGATAAAAAATACAATTTTTAGCTAAAATCGTCGAAAAACACTCTTGACTTTTATTCTCATTATCGCTAAATACTTTAGCTAAGATGTCCTGGGTAGACCTTCGAGTATTAGAAAAATATGCAAATTTTTCAGAATTGGTGGTTAACTCTTTAGGAGATAAAATAGCCACGGTTGTTGAGGATGAAGAAGGACAAAGGTTTATTTGGGTTAATGGTAAGACCATAGATGAGCCTTTTGAAAGGGTAAATTTACTTCAGTTTACACCTAACGGAGATTTGATAGCTTCTGTTCAAAAAGACGGGTTGTGGACAGTTTGGAAAGAAGGTGTTTTATGGGAAGAGTTTTTTGAATATCTATGGAACCTAAAAACAGATAACTCAGGGCAGAAGGTCTTAGCTAACGTTAAAATCGACGGAAACTACACGGTTTGTGTGGATGGGATTCCCTGGAGTCATAGTTTTTATGATACCAGAGATCTTTTTGTGTCTCCTACAGGGGCTAAAGTAGCTACTTATGTGAGGTTAGAAAATTATCCGGTGTTAGAGATTTTTAACTTTGCCAAAGGAATGTGGTCGCTTGCGGTAAACGACGTTTTTTGGGATAAAAAGTTTTTAGCCCTTTTTGGTTGTTGCTTTAGCCCTAAGGAGACAAGGGTAGCTACAGCTGTAAGACTTACTGACAGAAGTTTTACCATAGTGGTGGATAATGTGTGTTGGGAAAAAAGTTTTTACCAGGTTTGGGAACCGAGATTTTTAGATGAGAATCAGGTGGTTGCTCCTGTAAAAACTTCTCGAGGATGGGAGTTATACTGTAATGGTAGTCCTTTTTGGGAAAGGTCTTTTACCCAGTTATGGAACCTTAAGGTTTTTCCTGAAAAGAAGAGGGTGGCAGCGATTGTGGCCTTAGAGCTTGGAAAGTGGACCTTAGCAGTAGATGGGAAAACTTGGAAGCCAACCTTTGGACAGATGGTGTTAGAGCCCCATTTTAGTCCCGATGGAGAAAGGATAGCCGCGTTAGTAAGACATAAAGATCGGTGGGGGCTGGTGGTAGACGAGGTTTGTTGGGACCTTGTTTGGGAAAGGATAGGAGACCCTGTATTTAGTCCTAAGGGTAGTAAAATAGCAGCTAAAGCCGAAAAAGATGGAGGATATTATCTCTTAGTAGAAAACAAAGTTTTAGATGGCCCTTACACCTATTTATGGGACCCGGTGTTTTTAGAAGAGGATATCCTGTTGATAAAAGGTATAAAAGAGAAGAGCTATTTTACGAAAGAAATTAAGGTGTGAAACTTATGACGTTTTTTGAGATAGTAAGGGGGCCCTTGGCTTGGGTGTCTTTTTTGATCTTCTTTTTAGGTTTAGTTTATAACCTCTATAACTTTTTTAAGAAAGCTCAAAAAGATAAAGTACTCTATGGATATTTTAGTCTTAAACATACGCTTAGGTCTTATCTTTTTTGGCTTTTACCCTTTGGTAGCTATAGCATGAGACAAAGACCTCTTTTTACCGCGATAAGTTATGTGTTTCATGTAGGGCTTTTGTTAACCCCTCTCTTTTTTTTAGGTCATATCGAAATGTGGAAGGAATCCTGGGGGATAAGCTGGTGGGCTTTACCTAATATTGTTTCTGATTTTTTAACAGTCTTAACCATTATCTGTGGAGTTATTTTACTTTTGAGACGTTTTTTGGTTAAAGATGTTAAATATTTAAGCACTCCTATAGATTATGCTCTTTTAGTTCTGGTGATCTTAGTTTTTTTAACCGGGTTTTTAGCAAGATATCAGTTGGTTTTTACCTATCAGGTTATAGCAGGTTTACATATCTTCTCAGGAGAAATGATGTTAGTTCTTATTCCTTTTACTAAGCTTTCGCATATTTTTTATTTTTGGTTGATTAGAGCCCATACTGCCTCAGAGTTTGGTGCAGTTAGGCGGTCAAAAGACTATTGAGGAAAAAGATGGAAGGCTTTGTAAGAAAACCGGTTTTTGATATAGGGATAGACAAAACGATAGAACGATTAGACCAACAAAAGATTAAAAGGGCTATCGAGAGGGTTTTAAACGAAGAGGCTACGGTAAGATTTAAGATCTTTTTAGAAACTTGTATGCGCTGTGGAATGTGTTCTGAGTCTTGCCATCACTATCTTTCCCATGACAGAGACCCAAGTTATGCGCCGGCCTCTAAAGTAAAACTTACTTTAGGAGATTTAATTGCTAAAAAAGGTAAAATAGAAAAAGCCGATTTAAAAAGATATGCAAGGATTGCTTTTACTGAGTGTAATCTTTGTCGCCGGTGTACTCAGTTTTGTCCCTTTGGGATTGACATTGCCTACTTGATCTCTTTGGTGAGAAGACTTTGTGGAGTTTTAGGAGTAGCTCCTCAGTTTATTCAGGACCAAGTCTACAGCCATATGTCTTCTTACAACATGCTCTGGTTTAAACAGGATGAATGGATAGACACGATACAATGGATAGAAGACGAGCTAAGGTATGAGATAAAAAATGCAAGGATCCCTCTTGGGAAAAAAGATGCAGACATTTTGTTACTTATTCATGGTCTTGAAGCTAAATACATGACCCCTTTGCTTTCTAACATGCTTAAGATTATGCTTGTCTCAGGGGTTGATTTTACTTTACCTGACACAGACGGTTGGGATTATACCAATAAGTCGCTTTATATGCATGATTTTGAGACGATGACGTTGGTAACCAAAAGGCATTATGAAATAGCCTCTAAACTAAGGGTTAAAAGGATTTTGATTACAGAGTGCGGACATGCCTATAGAGCAGCGCTTTATGAATCAGCAAAACTTTTAGGCTGGAAAGAGGCCCCTATACCTTTTATCCATGCGGTAGAGTTTTTCTATGAGATTTTAACCCAGGGAAAGATAAAGATCGCTCATAAGGTTAAAGAAAAGGCTACCTTACAAGATCCTTGCAACATAGTGAGATACAGAGGGTTAGGACAAAAACTCAGGTTTATAGTTAGGGAACTTTGTGAAGATTTTGTGGAAATGACCCCTAATCAAGAATACAATTATTGTTGTAGTTCAGGAGGAGGGATGGTTGATGCAGGGCCTCCCTGGAAGGGGGCAAGGATAGAAGGAGGAAAAGTCAAGATAGAACAGATAAAAGAAACAGGGGCATCTTTAGTGATAGCACCTTGTCATACCTGTCATAAGGGGATAGAAGATTTGATTGAGCACTATAAAGTAGAGGCCCATGTTAAATTTTTGGCAGACCTAATAGCAGAACATATGGAAATCCCTGAGAGGTTAAGACCTTAGGATGAAGAAAGAAACAGTCTTGTTGATTTTAGGGTTAGGTTTGACGGTTTTATTCTGGTGCTGTTTGAGTAATCCCTTGGCTTTAACTGAACCCTTTAGAAAAGTGGAAAAAACTCTAACTCCTACAGAGGTACAGAAAAATCTTCTTCTTATTAAACATCCTGAGGTTTTTGGGAGGTTAGAGTATGCCCCTGTTTTGTTTAACCACCTAAAACATGTTAAGGCGTTAGAAAAAGAAGGTTGTGGGGTTTGTCATCCGGTAGATAATAACAAGAATCTACGTTTTGTTTTTCCTAAGGAGTTTTTATCTGTTAAAGATCCAGAAAAGTTAAAAGACCTTTACCATCAAGCTTGCATTAAATGCCATCAACAGAAAAAGCTTGAGCAAAAACCTTATGGTCCGGTAAGACTTTCTTGTGGGGATTGCCATGTAAATATTTATGCGTACAAAGATATAAACTATCCTAAGTTTGATTTTGATTTTGTTTACCATGAAACCCATGTCAAAGAGTTAGACCAAAAATGTGAGAAGTGCCATCATACCTATGATTTAGAAGAACCTGATAAAACAAAGGCACTAAAATATGTAAAGGGTAAAGAAGAATCCTGTTATTATTGCCACGACTTTACTAAGAAGAGAGGTCCTGAGTTAACCAAGATATTGAAGATAGCTCAAGAAAAAAGTTTAAACCTTTCTCAGGCCTTTCATGGGTTATGTTTGAACTGTCATGTAGAATTAAAAAAGGATGGGAAAAAGGGTGGTCCGATAATCTGCAGTGATTGTCATAAAGGAGAAAAAAGGAGTTTGGAAGATCTGTCTAAAGCTCCAAGGCCAGAGAGAGGACAAAAAGAGATTTATTGGATGGAATTCCCTAAAGCTTCTAAGATGAAAGCAGTAGTGTTTAATCACCGAATTCACCAGTTTACAGCCCAGAAATGTAGAGATTGTCATCATGAAAGACTTGAAGGGTGTCGGAATTGTCATACCTTAGAAGGTAGTCCTAAAGGGAATTTTGTAAATGCTGTCACAGCTTTTCATTCAGTATTTTCAGACAGAAGCTGCCAGGGATGTCATCAAAAGGAAATAAATGCAAGAAAAGAATGTTTAGCTTGTCATCATCTTGACAAAAAAGAAACCTCTCGCACAGAAGTTGCTTCTGAAACTACTTGTGTTAAATGCCATATAGGTAGAGCGAGGTCTGATATTAAAAATTTAAAACCCTATTCAGGAGAGATAAAATCTCAAGTAGAAATAGAGGTTTTATCCAAGGAGTTTGAAAAGGCAACCATGCCTCATCAAAAGATAGTGAAAAGTTTGGTTGCTAAGACCTCAGGCAATAGACTTGCGGTATACTTCCATGATAAGGAAGAAACCCTGTGTAAAGGATGTCATCATAAAACGAACCCTGAAGGGAAAATAAAAGGACAAGAGGTTAAATGCAGTTCTTGCCATGGAATAAGTTTTGATGCTTTACACCCTGAAAGGCCAAGACTACAGGCAGCTTATCATGGACAGTGTATTAAATGCCATGAGTATTTAAAGATAGAAAAGGCTATGAGTTGTGATAGTTGCCATAAACCTAAAAAAGAGAGAGGTTTACCTAGTTTTTAGGGAGAAAAGATGTACATATGGGAAAAACTTTTTAGTTATCATGGTGCGGAATATGTAATTTCTGGAGCCGCGTTTTTTATGTTCATCCTGCTTTTTTTATGGTTTAAGTCTAAGAAAAAGTTTTAGGAAATAGGTATGAAGAGAAGGAATTTTTTGAAAGGTTTTTTGAGTTTGCCTGGGCTTTTGGGAATAGGTTCAGCCTCTAAATTTATCGAAGAAGAAAGAGCTTTTAAAACCATCCATACCCAGGCCAACGCTAAAAACTGGGAGATTTACCTAAAAAGAAAAGAGAGCAAGTACGAACCTAAAGAAGGAAGTTATGGCGTACTTTTTGATGCTACTAAATGTATAGGGTGTCGTAGATGTGAATGGGCCTGTAATGAATGGAATAAAAACCCTAATCAGCCGATAGAAAATTTTGAAAGGTCAAGATTTGAAATCAATTCAGTTTTTGAAAAAATTAGAAGACCTTCTGCCGGTGCTTTTACGGTAGTAAATCGGTTTGATGTTGACGGAAAAGTTATCTATGTAAAAAAACAATGTATGCACTGTTTAGACCCAGCCTGTGCTTCTTCGTGTTTTGTTGGGGCATTTACAAGGACAGAAGAAGGGGCGGTGATCTATAATCCTACGGTATGCGTAGGATGTAGGTATTGTATGGTTGCCTGTCCTTTTGACATTCCTGCCTATGAATACTATGACCCTTTAACCCCACAGGTTACTAAATGCACGATGTGCTTTGACAGGATGGTTGAAGGCAAAGTACCTGCCTGTGTGGCTGTTTGTTCGGCTGATGCCTTGAAGTTTGGGAAACGGGAGGAGTTATTAAAACTTGCTTATAAATTGATTGCAGACAACCCACATAGATACTATCCTAAGGTCTATGGGGAGGACGATTTTGGTGGGACAAGCTGGTTATATCTCTCTCCTGTTCCTTTTGAAAAGATAGGATTACCTACTGGACTTAAAAAAAGTCCGGCGGTTTATACCAGAAACTATCTTTTTGCGGTAAAGGTGTTAGAAATTTTAGCCTCCCCGGTGCTGGTCTACTTAGCTTATAAGGCTATGTCTAAGAAGGGTAAAGACGAGGAATAAAGATGGAAAAGTTTGATTTAAAGGGATTTAAACAAAAGTTGCTCTTAGCTCCAGATTTTAAGTCTTATGTTTTTGGGCTCTTTACTCCTTGGAATGTGATAGCAGGAATAATTTTGCTTTTTGGTTTTTACGCGATGGTTTATAGGCTTATTTTTGGCCTTGGTCCTGCGACCAACTTAAATAACGACTATCCTTGGGGGCTGTGGATAGCCTTTGACATTTTAGCAGGTATCGCCCTTGCAGCTCCTGGGTTAACCTTAGGAACTGTGGTATATCTTTTTAGACTGAAAGATTACAAGAGTTTTGCCAGACCTGCCATCCTTTCAAGCCTGTTAGGATATGTTTTTGCGGTTATAGCCCTTCTTTTTGACCTTGGAAGGTATTATCGGGTGTTTTATCCTATCGTTTGGTCCTGGGGTTTAGAATCGGTGCTGTTTTTAGTTGGTTGGCATTTCTTTCTGTATATCATCATCTGTGTGGTTGAGTGGTTCCCTTCCTTTTTTGAATGGTTAGGGCAAGAAAGGTTGAGAAACTTCTTTTCTTCCTTGGGGATTTGGGCTACGGCTTTTGGGGTGATCATAGCCGGTGGCCATCAGTCAGCCTTAGGAGCACTTTTTTTGATAGCTCCAACCAAGCTACATCCCCTCTGGTATTCTCCTTTGTTGCCTCTGTTTTTCCTTATTACAGCAGTATTAGGTGGAATGGCTGTGGTGGTGATAGAAAGTGCGATTACCCATAGATATTTTAAACATCAGCTAAAAAGGTTTGACCAAAAGGCATTTGATAAAAAGACCCTTGGTCTTGGAAAAGCTTTGGCTGTAGTTTTGACGTTATATCTTCTTCTTAGGGGATTGGACCTGTTCCATCAAGAAAAACTACACTATATAAATTTAAGTTCTACCTATGGAGTCCTTTTTGTGTTAGAACATTTGCTTTTTGGTGTAATTCCATTGATTTTACTTTTATGGGCCGTAAAGGAAGAAAAACCTTTTTGGGTTAGGATATTGTCTTTTTGGATAGCCCTGGGGATAATAGTTAATCGTCTGATCGTCTGTTTGATTGCCTATAACTGGTATATTCCTTGGTCTCAAAAATACTATCCCTCTTGGATGGAGGTTGCGCTTTCTCTTTCGATGGTTGTGTTAATCATCTTGTCTACCAGGTTTATGATAAGAAGACTTCCTATCCTTTCAGACTAATCGCTGTCCTTTTTGGGACAAACTTTAGTCCAAATAGGTTAATCGTTTAGGAGAAAGAGTCTTTATAGGCAAGTAAGTTTGTTTCTGTTTTTAGGCATAAATTTTGTTATTAAACTCCATAAAAACTTGGGGTAAAAAGCAGGCAGGGGAGGGCATATGAAAAAACAGGTGTTTTCTGTATGTGGGATGTGTTCTGCAAGGTGTCCTATAAGGGTTGAGGTAACAGATGGAAGGATTACCTGGATAGAGGGTAATCCCTATGCAGCTGGTATCGAGGGTTCAATGTGTGCCAGGGGCTCTGCTGGGTTGGTTCACGTATATGATTTTGAGCGTCCTCAAGGTCCTATGGTAAGGATAGGGGAGAGAGGGTCAGGAGAGTGGAAAAGGGTTTCTTGGGATGAAGCTTTGAACTATATTGCCAACAGACTTTCTGAGATAATTGGTAAATACGGACCTAAGTCAGTGGCTCTTTTAGACCGAGGAGGTGGTCTTTTTGGAGAAATGCAAAGGGTTTTTATCAAGGCGATAGGTTCTCCTAACTATTTTAACCATGATGACCTGTGTAGAAAAGACGCAGATTTAGCACTTCAAAGTTTAATCGGTATTCCGAGAAATCAAATAAGTTATGATTTTGCTAACGCCAGACATATAGTGTCCTTTGGTAGGGCCTTTTTTGATGCAGTGGTGGTTAAAGAGGCTAACAATGTGTTAAAAGCCTTAGAAAAGGGAGCTAAACTTACCTATTTTGACCCAAGGGTAAACGTAACTGCCACCAAGGCAACACGATACTTAAGAATCAGACCTGGGACAGACTATGCTGTAGTACTGGCTTTGATCCATCAAATTTTAAAAGAAGATTTATACGACAGGGATTTTGTAAATAAATACATGTTGGGTATTACAGATTTAGAAGAATTTATAAAACCTTATACTCCAAAGTGGGCTGAAGCAGAGTCTGGAGTTCCTGAGTACCAAATCATAAAATTGGCAAGAGAACTTTCTGAGGCTAAGCCAAGGGTGATAATCTATCCTTACTGGTTTGGTGCAAGGTATACAGATTCTTTCTATTATGCCAGGGCAGTCTGGATATTAAACTTTTTACTTGGGAATTTGGAACAAAAAGGAGGTTTGATTTTAGCTAAATCTCCTAAAGAGGTAGGGGCTCAACCGTTAAAAAGTCTCTTAGACCCCATTCCAGCCCCTCAAGATAAACGAATTGAGGCTGAATTAGGTAAGGGATTTTTGTATGATGGAGCTGGCCATATCTTACATCTATACAAAGCGATCAAAACTGAAGAACCCTATCCTATAAAAGCACTTTTTGTGTATAGATATGACCCCTTTGCAGGGATGCCGTTAGAAGATATTAAGGAAATCACCAGGAAACTTGAACTTTTAGTCCATATTCCTGTAGATTATGGTACTACCAGTTGGTTTGCCGATGTTATCCTTCCAGAATCAACCTATCTTGAAAGGGATGACATCATTGGTTTACAGAGAGGGGCTAAACCTGCTTTTATTTTAAGAAGGAAGGCCATCGACCCGGTTTACGATACCAAACCCAGGTGGTGGATTTTTACCCAGTTATGTAAAAAGCTTGGTTTGGAAAAATACGTCCCCTATGAAAGTATTGAGGACATCTGGAATTATCAATTAGAGGGTACAGGGATAAAAATCGAGGACTTTGAGGCTAAGGGTTTTGTTTCGCTTTGTAAGGAGCAGGTTCTTTATTCTCGGGATCAGCTAAAGTTTAAAACTCCTTCCGGAAAGATCGAAATTGTTTCTTCCAAGATGCAAGAAAGAGAGGTACCAATCTTTTATCCTTATAAAACTCCAGAGAAACCTAAGGTAGAAGAGGGAGAGTTTAGACTTATTTTTGGAAGAGCAGCCATGCATACCCATGTTAGGACCCAGAATAATCCGTTATTGAATGAAATCAAACCAGAAAACGAACTCTGGATAAACGACGAGGTAGCAGAAAGATTAGGGATAAAAGATGGGGATTGGGTAGAGGTTTCCTCAGGAGACTATACAGGAAAAATCAAGGCCAAAGTAACTCCTTTTATCCATCCTGAGGCAGTGTTTATGGTAAGAGGATATCAAAATGACATTCCCTGGCTAAGCAGGGTTTATGGTAAAGGGCTTAACGAGGGAAGATTGCTTAAAGGAGCTTTTGATAAATTTGCATTAGGAAGCCATACAGGTGTTCTTTTTGAAAACTTTGTAAAAGTCAAAAAAGCTTAAGAAGGAGGGGAGTTATGAGCCTTTATTATATATATCAGGACCACAACAGATGTATCGGTTGTTTTGCCTGTGAAGTTCACTGTAAAACCAACAAAGGGTTAGGCCCTGGGCCAAGGCTTTGCAGGATCATCCCAACCGAAATCAAAGCTATAAACGAACAGGTGGTTCAACGGTTTATCTTTATGCCCTGTTTTCATTGTGAAGACCCCTGGTGTGTAAAAGCCTGCCCCACAGGAGCTATGCAGAAAAGGGCTAAAGATGGAATAGTTTTTGTAGAACCAAATCTTTGTGTTGGTTGTAAAAACTGTATCACTGCCTGTCCCTGGGGTATTCCTCAGTTTAACCCAGAGACCGGGAAAGTAGTTAAGTGTGACTATTGTAAAGACAGGATTGACCAGGGACTTTTACCTGCTTGTGTGTCTAAATGTACTACCCATGCTTTAAAATGGGTTTCAACTCAAGAAGCTTCTACTATTAAAAGAGAAAAGTTTGTAAAGGAAGCCTATGCTAACCTCTATTAAGATGGAAAACCCTACGGTTGAAATAGCAGACGGGGTAAAGTTGGTAAAGGGGACTGATAGTGTCCTTCTCACCACCCTTGATAAACTCATAAACTGGGGCCGGGCAAATTCGCTTTGGCCCCTTACCTTTGGGCTTGCCTGTTGTGCTATAGAGATGATGGCAGCCGGTGCCAGTCACTATGATTTTGATAGGTTAGGGGTTCTTTTTAGAGCCTCTCCTCGTCAAGCAGATTTGATGATAGTAGCCGGAACGGTTACCTATAAAATGGCTCCGATTGTGAGAAGGCTTTATGATCAGATGCCAGAGCCTAAGTTCGTTATTGCGGTAGGTAGCTGTGCCTCAACCGGAGGAATTTTTCAAACCTATAGTGTTTTGCAAGGGGTAGACCAGATCCTTCCGGTAGATGTTTACATACCTGGTTGTCCACCAAGGCCAGAGGCTTTTTTCCAGGGGATTATAAAATTACAACAAAAAATTTTAGAAGGTTATAACAAATGAAAGGGTATGTTTTAGAACAGATAGAACCCTCAAAGTTTGTTTTACAGATGGGTCCTCACCATCCAGCTACCCATGGAGTGTTAAAGCTTTTTTTAGAACTTGAGGGGGAAAGGGTTGCCCGCTGTAGGCCTGAGGTAGGGTATCTTCATCGAGGTATAGAAAAGCTTGCTGAGACTAAAACCTATCCTCAAGTTGTACCTTTAACCGATAGGTTAGATTACATCGCAAGCATGATAAACAACGTAGGTTATTGTGTGGCTGTTGAGAGACTTTTAGGGATAGAGCCTCCTCCAAGAGCTAAGTTTCTCCGTACTATGGTCTGCGAATTGTCAAGGATTAGCAATCATTTACTTTGGTTAGCTACTCATGCCCTTGATATAGGTGCGATGACAGTCTTTCTTTATTGTTTTAGAGAAAGAGAACAGATCCTCTGGTTTTTAGAAGAAATTTGCGGAGCAAGGCTTACCTTTAGTTATCCAAGAATAGGAGGAGTAAGGATTGATGTAGAAGAAAAAACCTTAGAAAAAATAGACAGGTTTATCGATGGATTTTTTCAAAAAATAGATGAATACGAGGGTTTGCTTACAGAAAACAGGATTTGGATAGCCCGTACCAGAGGGGTTGGAGTTATAAATCCTGAAGATGCTATAGCTTATGGTCTTACAGGTCCCAGTCTTAGGGGTTCGGGAATAAACTATGATGTAAGAAAACATTTCCCTTATGACGCATACAGTGAGGTAGATTTTGAGGTCCCGGTAGGAAAACACGGAGATACCTATGATAGATATTTATGTCGTGTCCAAGAGATGAGGCAATCTGCTAAAATAGTTAAACAATGTATTCAGAAAATGCCAGAAGGAAGTATCCTGGCAGAAAACGCTATAGAGTTAGACCTTCCCCCTTCTGGTAAAAAAAAGCTTCATCCAGAAGGTTGGTCTACCGGTGCTTTTATTTCTTTTTTAAAAGAGAAGGAACCTCTTTTACCTGAAGGGGAAATCTATTCAGCAGTAGAAGGGGCAAAAGGAGAACTTGGGTTTTTTATCATAAGTGATGGGTCAGGGAGACCTTACCGGGTAAGGATTAGGGTGCCCTCTTTTATACATATTTCAGCCATTCCTAAGCTTGCAGAGGGTCAGTTTTTGGCAGACGTGGTAGCCATCATCGGAACCCTTGATATCGTTATGGGAGAGGCTGATAAATGAAACAACTGTTAAAAAAGATCTTGTTGATAGACCTTATAAAAGGGCTTTTAATCACCTTAAGAACCATTTTTACCCAGCCGGTTACCATAAGATACCCCAAACAAAAAAGAGAGATCGCTCCAGGTTTTAGAGGAAGACATGCCTTAGTTAGAGACCCTGAAACAGGTAAAGAGAGATGTGTGGCCTGTTTAAGATGTGCAAGAGTTTGTCCTTCTCAGTGCATCTACATCGGATACAAGGAAGATGAAACCTCAGGAAGAAGAGTGCTTACTAAATATGAAATTGAGGCCTTTAGATGTGTTTATTGTGGATATTGTGTAGAGGTATGCCCTGTAAATGCTATCGTCCTTACTGAGTTTTATGAGTATGCAGCATACGATAAAGAGGAAAATTACTTTACCAAAGAAAAGTTACTTCAAAACTGGGATGAGTTTTTAAGTCTTTATAAGCACCAAGAATATATAAACAAATTCTGGTATCTAAGAGGGATAGAAAGGATAAGACTTCCTTATGAAAAAAGGTTTCCTACCCCTATCAGGATTAAAAAGGAGGGTTAGCCTGTGACCCCAGGTACTTACTTACCGATAAAATACTTGCCTGTTTTTTTGATGTTAATTTTGGCTACCATTTTTAGTGTGGCCGCGATTTTTATAAATCAATTGCTTAGTCCAAAGAAAAAGACCGCTGTGAAACTTATGGCCTATGAATCAGGTAATTTGCCTTCAGGAGAGGTAAGAGAAAGGTTCTTCATCGGTTATTATGTGTTAGCTATCCTTTTTGTGGTGTTTGACGTGGAGTTGGTCTTTCTTTTTCCTTGGGCCTTAACCTTTAATAGCCTTGGTTTCCTTGGTTTCTGGGGGATGCTGTTTTTTATCTTTCTTATTTTGTTAGGCTATTTTTATGAGATCAAAAAGGAGGCTTTGGAATGGTTGAAGAGATCTTAAAGGACCTTCAACAGCAATTTAAAGAAGAAATTTTAGAGATAGGAGAGTTTAGAAAACAGAAGTTTTTGGTGGTAAAAAAAGATAAAGTAAAAGCTGTTTTAAGGTGGCTTAAAGAGAATTGGAGTTTTAACTATCTGCAAGACCTTTTTGGGGTAGATTTTTTAGGGAAGATCCCTCGTTTTGCGGTAGTTTATCAGCTTTATAGCCTTCCTAATAAGGTTCAGCTTAGGATAAAAGCCCTTATCGATGAAGAAGACCTTACCATAGACAGTGTAGTAGACCTTTGGCCTGTTGCCAACTGGTTAGAAAGGGAATGCTATGACATGTTTGGGATCGTTTTTAAAGGGCATCCAGATTTAAAAAGGATTTACATGCCAGAAGACTGGAAAGGTTATCCTTTGAGAAAAGATTATCCTGTTAAAGGGGAAGGCCCCTGGGATGGAGTAAAGGACCTAATCCGTTAGACTTAGGGAGAAGGACAAACCATGGATAGAACTTTAGATTTTTATCAGTTTGGTTTTTTGGTTTTAAAAACTGTATTTATCTTTGCTATAACCTTGGTGCATGTGGCCTTTACCACCTATGCTGAAAGAAAGATAATCGGAAGAGCTCAGGCACGTTTTGGTCCAAAAGAAGTAGGACCTCATGGTATTCTTCAGCCTTTAGCTGATTTTTTAAAAATTTTCGGAAAAGAAGACATAATCCCTCAATCTGCCTATCAACCGGTATTTAAGATAGCTCCGATCATAGTTTTTGCTTTTACCGCGGTTAATCTTACGGTCATCCCTTTTGAGCAAGGTTTTATTTTAGCAGACCTCAACGTAGGAGTTCTTTTTATTCTGGCTTCAGCCAGTTTGGCTGTATATGGTATTATCCTTGCAGGCTGGTCCTCTAACAGCAGATATTCCTTTTTAGGTGGACTAAGGTCAGCTGCTCAGGTGCTAAGCTACGAAATCGCTCTAACCTTAAGCTTAGCCTCGGTAGTTCTTATGGCAGGATCTCTTAAGCTGAGCGACATCGTCGTTGCTCAGCATAACTCCCTTTTTGGTTTTTATGCCATACCTCAGATAATAGGTTTCGTGGTTTTTGTGATCGCTGCCTTTGCTGAAACCAACAGAACCCCTTTTGACCTTCCTGAGGCAGAAACCGAGCTGGTTGCTGGGTATCTAACCGAATATAGTGCTTTTAGGTATGCCTTGTTTTTCCTCGGAGAATATACAGCTATGTATATCATGGCAAGCCTGGCAGCGCTGTGTTATTTAGGTGGATGGACCGTTCCTAAATATGTGATGGCTATTCTTCCTTTTTTGAAGTGGATACCAGGATGGGTGTGGTTTTTGTTAAAGGTGTATCTTTTTATCTTTCTTTATATCTGGGTTAGGGCTACTTTCCCAAGATACAGGTTTGACCAGTTATTAAGTCTTGGATGGAAAGTTCTAATACCTTTGGGATTTGTGAACCTTTTTATTACCATCTTGTTTAAAAAGTTGTTTGCATAGGAGAAAAGGATGGTTCTACAAGGTCTTTTTCTTTATTTTGCCTTGATGATTTTAGGGACAGGGATTTTAGGTATTACTCAGAAAAATCCTGTAAAAAGTTTGCTCTGGATTTTATTAACCTTTGTGCATTTAGGAGGGTTGTATCTTTTACTTAATGCAGAATTTTTAGCGGTGGTACAGATTATAGTTTATGCAGGGGCGATCTTGGTGATGTTTTTGTTTGTCATCTTTCTGTTAGACCTGAAAGAGGAAGAAAAAGGTGAGGTGTTTTTAAAGTCTTGGCAGTTAAGAGTTTGGGCTATTCTTTTGCTGGTGTTTTTTTTAGTAATAGGTGGTTTGAATTATAAGATTTTTTATCAAGGTCCTTATACCATAGAGTTTATAGAAAAGGAAGGACACAGTAAAGCCTTAGGCTTGGTTCTTTTTAGCGACTATGTTTATCCTCTTATTTTGTTAGGGTTTATCCTTTTAGTACCCCTTATTGGGATAGGGATAATGCTTTTCGGGAGGAAGAAGGATGGTTCCTCTTAATTGGTATCTTATTTTAAGCTTTTGTCTTTTTGGGATAGGTCTGGTAGGTTTTCTTATCAGAAGAAACCTGATAATGTTACTTCTTTCTATAGAGATTATGCTTAATGCAGTCAATCTTTCTTTAGTGGCTTTAGGCCATTATTTACAAGACATAAGACCTCAGGTTATGGCGCTTTTTATCATAGGGTGTGCTGCTGGAGCTGTAGCTGTGGGTCTTATTCTCTTGGTTATAACCTATCGTAATAAAGCAACCTTAAAAGTAGACGAATTCAATTTATTGAGGGAAGACTAAGATGGTAGTAGAAACCTCTATCACACCTTTACTCTGTGTGCTGGTTTCTCTTTTAGCTATACCCTTTATCATCGCTACCGGAGAAAGGAATCCTAACTTAAGAGAATTCTGGTCTGTTTTGGCAGGTATAATCAAATTTATCTTGGTTTTATCGATGGTCCCTGAGGTAGTTTCAGGAAAGATTTTAGAGTTTGAAGTCTTCTCTATACTTCCTGGTATTTCCTTGAAGTTTAGAGTAGATGCGATGGGACTACTTTTTGCCCTTGGAGCCTCATTTTTATGGATCATTACTACGTTTTATTCTATAGGATACATGAGGGGGCATCACGAACAAAAACAAACTCGATTTTATGCTTGTTTTGCCGCTGCCCTTTCCTCTACCATAGGGGTTGCTTTTTCTGCCAACCTTTTTACGATGTTTTTATTTTACGAAGCCCTTACCTTTGTAACCTATCCTTTAGTGGCTCATCATGAGACACAAGAGGCTCGAGCCGGGGCGAGAAAGTATGCCATTTATTTGATAGGTTCTGCTAAGCTGTTTTTGGTAGCAGCCATAACCATCACCTATCTTTTAGCAGGTACCCTTGAGTTTCAAAAAGGAGGAATCTTCCCTAGCCATATAGTAGAGGCTCATCGAGGACTTTTAAGTGTACTTTTTCTTATGTATTTTTATGGATTTGCCAAGGCTGCAGCCATGCCTTTACATGGTTGGCTTCCTGCGGCGATGGTGGCACCTACTCCGGTTTCTGCCCTTCTTCATGCGGTAGCGGTGGTAAAAACCGGGGTTTTTACCGTGTTAAGAACCATATTTTTTGTGTTTGGTCAAGAAACGATGAAACTTCTTTATACCAAGGATTTGGCTATTTTTATAGCAGCTTTTACCATTACCACTGCTTCGATCATCGCCCTTACCAGAGATAACTTAAAAGCAAGGCTTGCCTATTCAACCGTTAGTCAACTTTCATACATCTTACTAGGTGCTCTTTTGCTTACCTATCATGGTACTATCGGAAGCATTATCCATATCTCTAACCATGCCTTTGCCAAAATAACCCTCTTTTTTTGTGCTGGCTCTATCTATGTTTGTGCTCACAAAACTGAGGTTAGTCAACTCGACGGTATAGCGAAAAAACTACCTATTACCATGGCCTCTTTTACGATAGGAGCACTTGGTATGGTAGGTATCCCTATGGTAGGAGGCTTTATTACCAAATGGTATCTCCTTCTTGGTACCATAGAAGCCCATAATTTTTGGACCTTAGTTGTCCTTCTTTTTAGTTCTTTACTTAATGCAGGCTATTTTTTTCCCATAGTTTATAGAGCTTATTTTAAGGAATATAAGGGAGAAGGGCATGAAACCCATCATCCAGTCAAAGAAAACCCTTTTATGGCTACTACCCTTTTGATTACAGCTATCATCAGCGTTATTTTAGGTCTTTATCCGGACTTTTTAATAAACCTTGCTAAGGAGGTTATTAGGTGAGCTTGCCTCAGGAAAATGGAGCCCAAGAAAGACAAATACTAAAACATAACCCCTGGCCAGGATACAAAAGGGCATTTTACATAGTTTTTACCATTGCTGTTTTGTATTTGTTTTTCATCTTTTATCTGGGATACAGGCCTCACTAAAGGGGGGTACCTTTATGCAAGAAGAAAAAAAAGGTTTTTTTGATTATCAGGAAAACGTTAAGAGGTTTTTAAGAGGGTTTTATCTATTTTTGGTGCTGGTAGTTTTAATAGACCCTTTTATCCATAAACATGCTTATTTCGGTTTTGATGGTTATCCTTCTTTTTATGGAACCTTTGGTTTTGTAGCCTGTGTGTTGTTGGTGTTAGCAGCAAAGCACATTTTAAGGCCTCTGGTAATGAGGAGGGAAGACTACTATGATGATTAACATACCCCCTGCACTCATCCTCATCTTTGGAAGTTTGTTAATCCCTTTTTTAAGAGGTAGGCTTAGGAGCGTTTATATAGTAGGATTACCGCTTTTGACTTTTTTCTATGTAATTAGTTTGTCAGAGGGTATCTCATGGGTTTTTAAGGTGCTTGATTTAGAGCTTGTTTTAAAAAGGGTAGACAGGTTGTCTTTGCCTTTTGGGTATATTTTTTCTTTAATTTCGGTTATAGCTGCCATCTACAGCCTTCATGTTAAAGACAACCTTCATTTAGTATCTGCTTTTATCTATGCAGGTGCAGCTTTAGGGGTGGTTTTCGCAGGAGACTTAGCTACACTTTATGTTTTCTGGGAGATTATGGCCTTAGCTTCAACCTTGGTCATCCTTACAGCTAGGAATAAAAAAGCTATTTCTGCAGGTATGAGGTATCTGTTGGTTCATTTAGCCGGAGGTTTATTGCTTTTAGGAGGTATGGTACTCTGGTTTAAACAAACAGGTTCTCTTAAGTTTGAATATATCGGGTTGAATTATCAAGATTTAGCTTCTTGGCTTATCTTTTTGGGTTTTGGGATTAACGCTGCCTTTCCTATCCTTCATGCCTGGCTTCCTGATGCTTATCCTGAGTCTACCGAAACAGGAACGGTCTTCCTTTCTGCTTTTACAACCAAGACAGCAGTCTATGTTTTGGCAAGAGGTTTTTACGGGACAGAGCTTTTAATCTATATAGGGGCTTTGATGACCGCTTTTCCTATATTTTATGCCGTGATCGAAAATAATCTCAGGCGAGTGCTTTCCTATAGCCTTATAAACCAGGTTGGATTTATGATCACAGGTATTGGGATTGGGACCCAACTTTCTTTAAACGGTACAGTAGCCCATGCCTTTTGCCATATCCTGTATAAAGCCTTGCTTTTTATGTCTATGGGGGCAGTGCTTTATAGAACTGGGAAGATTAATGCCACTGACCTGGGGGGATTATATAAGTATATGCCTCTTACGACGATATTCTGTATCGTTGGTGCAGCTTCTATTTCTGGTGTTCCTTTAACCAGTGGTTTTGTTAGTAAGTCTATGATAGTTTCTGCCGCTGGTGAAGGAGGAATGCTATTTATATGGTTGACGCTTTTATTTGCTTCTGCTGGTGTATTCCATCACTCGGGAATTAAAATTCCCTTTTTTGCCTTTTTCAGCCATGACTCTGGCTTAAAACCTAAGGAAGCCCCTACTCATATGTTGGTAGCCATGGGAATAGCGGCTTTTCTATGTGTGGCTATAGGTATTTTCCCTGGAACGCTTTATGGTATCTTACCTTATCCTGTAGATTATAACCCTTATACCCCAGCCCATGTAATCGATCAAACACAGCTTCTTGCTTTTTCGGCCTTAGCCTTTACCCTACTTATGCTTTCAGGCCTTTATCCTCCTGAAATCAGATGTGTAAACCTTGATACCGACTGGTTTTATCGCAAGGCCACAGCTGGGTTTTTGTTTTTGGCAGAAAAGGTGATCGCTAAGATAGACTACCAGATAATCGGTGAGGCTTACGAAAAAATCTTTGTAAGAGGTATGTTAGCCTTAGCAAGGCTTTCTAAAAAATTTGATACTTCTGGGGTTGACAAAAGTTATCATAACTTAGCCAAAGGATCTTTAAAGTTAAGTGAGATTATAAAAGTAATCCAAACAGGAAAGGTTTCAGATTATGCCTTTCTCATGATCATAGGTTTGATAACCCTTTTGTTAATTTTGGTTTTACCGATGCTTTCTTAAAGGGGTGAGTAGATGGGTGAATTAGGCTTTCCAACCCTTTCTTTTCTTATTTTCTTTCCTTTGTTAGGGGCTGCTTTGATCTTTCTGGTTAAAAAAGAGAGTTTGGCTAAGTTTATTGCCTTAGGGACTACCCTGTTAAACTTGGTCTTTGGTATTCCTTTGTGGACAAATTTTGACAAAACCAATCCACAGTTTCAATTTGTAGAAACCTTTTGGTGGATTCCTTTCTTAAACGCTTACTATAAGGTCGGGATAGATGGAATAAGTTTACTTTTTGTTATGTTAACCCTTTTAATCAGTGTTTTATGTGTGTTGTGTTCCTGGACAGCTATTAAACAAAGGGTAAAAGAGTTTTATGCTTTACTTTTGATGATGGAAACCATCATGTTAGGTGTTTTTTGTGCGTTAGACATGTTTTTGTTTTATGTCTTTTGGGAAGCGATGCTTATCCCGATGTTTTTGCTTATAGGTATCTGGGGTAGTCACAACAGAATTTATGCCTCGGTTAAGTTTGTAATCTTTACCTTTGCTGGTAGTGTGTTGATGTTAATAGGAATTATCGTGCTTTATTATGCAGGAGGAAAGACTTTTGATGTCATAGAGCTTTCTAAAGTTCAATTGCCTGTAAACCTTCAATACTGGCTGTTTTTAGCCTTTTTTGTAGCTTTTGCCGTGAAGGTTCCTATGTTCCCTTTCCATACCTGGCTTCCTGATGCCCATACAGAAGCCCCTACCGCAGGTTCGGTTATTTTAGCAGGTATTCTTCTTAAAGTTGGGGCCTATGGATTTTTAAGGTTTACCATTCCTTTCTGTCCAGAAGCAACCCTTGGATTAAAAGAGGTAATGCAAATAATTTCTGTTATAGCGATTATTTATGGAGCCTTAGTCACCCTTATGCAAACAGACTTTAAACGTTTGATAGCCTATTCCAGTATAAGCCACATGGGTTTTGTTACGTTGGGTATCTTTACCCTAAATAAAGAAGCTATAGAAGGGGCAATCCTTCAAATGATCAATCACGGTATAGTCACCGGTGCGCTTTTTATGTGTATAGGTGCTATCTATGAAAGAACACACACAAGAGACCTGAGTAAATATGGAGGACTTGGAGAGGTTGTTCCGATTTTTGTGTTTTTCTATACCCTTTTTTCTGCGGCAGCCATAGGTTTTCCAGGCACTAACTCTTTTATAGGGGAATTTTTGATAGCCCTTGGTGTTTTTAAAGACAGAATCCTTTTAGGAGCTTTTTTACCTCTGGGATTTGTCTTGGGAACCGCTTATATGGTTTGGCTTTATTATCGGGTTGTATTTAAAGAGGTGCCTGCTGAGATTAAAGACCAACTTTATGACCTCAACCTAAGAGAAGTGCTAATGTTTATACCTTTAGTGGTCTTGGTTTTTATGATAGGTTTTTATCCCCAGGTGCTTTTAGGTGTGTTAAAGGACTCGGTGATACAAATCATCAATTTTCTAACCTAAGGCCTTTAGAAATAGTTTTAGGAGGTAACCATGATAAACTTGACTCCGTTTTTTCCTGAACTTCTTTTTATAGGATTTACTTTGTTTTATTTTGTATTAGGCCTTTGGATAAAAAAAAGGGTGGTTCATTCCTTGCTGGTAATCGCTTTTTCTGTTTTAACTTTGCTTACGTTGTTTCAGGTTCAGGGAGAAGCCTTTAAAGGGATGTTTGTAGCCGACTCCTTTAGTCAAACCTTAAAACTTGTGTTTTTGATAAACTTAGGGATTTGTAGCCTTTTGGGTATGAATTACTCCCAGATAAAGGATGAACTCTTTTACGAGTTTAACCTTCTTCTTATGCTTAGCACCTTAGGGATGATGTTTATGGTTTCTTCTAAGGAACTTTTAAGTCTTTTTCTTTCTTTAGAGTTTATGTCCCTTTGTCTTTATCTTTTGGCTGGTTTTGTGGTAACAGACCCTAAGACAAACGAGGCCGCACTTAAGTATTATCTCTTAGGTAGTATGTTTTCAGCCTTGTTGATTTTAGGGATTTCTATCTTTTACAGTATATTTGGAGGAACAACCTTTAAGATTATCGCTGAAAACCTTCCTTTGATGTCTCAACATCCGTTTTATCTTTTTACGGGAATTATATTGATCCTTTCTGCCTTTACTTTTAAGGCTGGGCTTGCCCCTTTTCATCAGTGGTCTCCTGATGTTTACGAAGGCGCTCCTACTCCGGTTACAGCTTTTATGTCTGTAGGCCCTAAGGTTGCTGCCATAGGGGTTATGGCAAGTTTTTTGACAGAAGCCTTGTCTCAAAAACCTGAGCTATGGATAGGACCTTTGATTTTTGTAGCTCTTTTAACTGCAGCTATAGGTAATATCTTAGCCTTAAGACAGGTCAATCTTAAACGTCTTCTTGCCTATTCTTCTATAGCCCATGCAGGCTATCTTTTACTTGCGGTTATAGCCTGCTCAACCTCAGGACTCAAGGCTATTTCTTTTTATGCCCTTGTATATACCTTTATGAACCTTGGTGCTTTTGCTACTCTTATTTCTTTTCCTCAAGGAGAAAGGATAAATGCCTTTTTAGGACTTTCTCAGGCTAACCTATTTTTAGCTATATCCATGTTAGTTTTCCTTTTTTCCCTGACAGGCCTTCCCCCTTTTGGTGGTTTTGTAGCCAAATTTTTTATATTTAAGTCTATCATAGAGTCTGGATATACCTGGGTTGCGGTAATTTCTATTCTTTTCAGCATCCTTTCCGCATACTATTATCTAAGGGTTGGGGTAAAGATGTTTTTCTATGAAGGAGAAATATCTCTACCTTCTACACCTCTGTCTTTAAGATTAATACTCGTTTTTACCTTAAGTTTTACCATAATCCTTGGGATTTTTCCTTTTTTGCCTTAAAGTATCTATAGTAATTTTTAAATCAAGAATTATTTTTTAAAGAAATATGTATAATATAAAAATATATGGAAAAAATAAAAAAGGAGGGATTGGTATGGCCAATTTTTCATTAATTAAACAGTTAAAAAAGAAACTTTTCTACATTTCTTTGATATTCTTTTTGATAACCGGCTTTTTTTGTATGTGATGACCAAGCATTTTATCTATGCTAAGGATACAGAAAAACTTATTGGGATTCTTGCGAACGCGTATAAGATAACCATTAAAGATGAAGGAGAAATCCTTGCATCCTATGCCTCTTTGTTGTCCAATAAAGCTGTCAGTGATGTTTATGTATCTTTACTTAAGGAAGCTGGTACACTTTCTGAGGTAAATGATGCCAATAAAAAAATTTTTGAAAAGTATGGTCAGACCCTTCGGGAAACAGTGACCCCTCAGATTAAAGCTGCTGGAATAAGTAAATATCATATACATTTTCATCTTCCTGGCCCAAGGTCTTTTTTACGCTGGAACCGTCCTCAAGGGGAAGATGTAAAACTTGACGACTTATCCACTTTTCGTTTTACTGTAGCTAAAGTGCAGAAGGAAAAACAGCTTCTTACTGGACTTGAGGCAGGAAGAGACGGTCTTTTCCTTAGGGGTATTGCTCCTATAGTAAGAGATGGACAAACCATTGGTTCTGTTGAATTGGGAATGAATCTTAGAGATTTAGTTAAAAATTTACAGTCTACTTATACTCAAATTTCCCATTATGTGATCCTTGTAAACAAGGACTTAGAAAAGATTATGAGCCCTTATCTTGCTAAGGGTGAGGCCAAAGTCTTAGACAAAGGAATTCTTTATTCTAAAACCGAAAACATCGAAGAGAACTTACTAAAAAAGCTTATTAATGCCAAAAAATACCCTGTGGAGGTTGGCTCTTTAGTTTTTCACGCCATTCCTCTTTATGATTATTCAAACAACCAGATAGGATTTATTATCATAGGTATCAAGCGTGGAGAGATTATAAATCTTTTTCGTTTTAGCGGATTTATCTTGGGGCTTGTTGCCTTTGTGGTGTTTTTCTTTGGTTTTATGGTGATAAACAAAACCTTACAGAAAATCTCACAATCTTTGTCAGACACAACCAATATGGTAGAAGAACTCGGTAGAGGTGGAGGCGATTTAACCTTTAGATTTGAAGTTAAGTCTCAAGACGAGTTAGGAGTGTTAGCCTCTAAATTTAACCATTTCTTAGAAACTTTAGCTTCGATAGTTAAAAACCTAATAGAAAAGGCTGAGGATTTGTTTAGACTTTCTAAAAAACTTCAAGACGATGTAGACACCACCTTTAACTCTGTTAAGGAATTTACGGAAAAAGCAGACCTTATAAGTGCAAGTTCATCTGAGACCGTAGAGGTTATAAACAATGTTACCACTCAACTTGATGAGCTTACTAGAGCCATCAAAGAGATAAGCGAAAAAGCCCAGTTAAGCAAGTCAATCGTAGCTGATACTGCCAGAGAAGTAGATAAATCAAAAAATTTAGTAGAAGAGTTGATTTCATCTTCTTCAACGATCATAGAAGTAGTAGACCTGATTAAAGATATCGCAGACCAGACCAATCTTCTTGCCCTCAATGCATCGATTGAGGCAGCTCGTGCTGGGGAAGCTGGCAAGGGGTTTACCGTAGTAGCCAACGAAGTTAAAGAGCTTGCCAAACAAACACAAGTTGCTACAGAAAACATCAAGAAAAAGATCGACCTTTTATTACAGAATAGCAATTCAGTTGCTCATTCTGTAGGAAGTATCGTAGAAATGATGAAAAAAGTAGAAGAGGCAGCGGTGGCTATCGCTGCAGCAGTTGAAGAACAGGCTATAGTTGTCCAAAACGTTTTTGAGCACATCACTTTTGCCAGAGACAAAGTGCTTTTAAACGAAGATCACGCTCAAGCCATAAAGATTGGTGTAGAAAAATTGATTAGCTCTTCTCAAAAGCTTAAGGCATCAGGTGAAGAAGTAGGAAGAATTGCTGAAGAGATTAAAGATATAGTTTCTCAGTTTAAGGTATAATGTATAATCTTAGGTCAATTAGGCTCCCTCCTTTAGAGGGAGCCTATAGATTTATTTTATGTTTTATTTTATGTTTTAATCTTTTTCCTCTTCTTCCTGGTTAGAAATTCCAGAAAGAAGTCCATGGTGTTTCATCTTAGTCCTCAGTTGTTTTCTTGAGATGCCTAACAACTGAGCCGCTTTAGTTTGGTTCCATCCGGTTTCTTCTAACGCTTTAAGGATAAGGGTTTTTTCCATCTCTAACAGGTTTAAGGTGTTCGAGGAAGACATTTCTTTTTCTTTTGAACCTAAAATTCTTTTTGGTAGATGTTTAAGTGAAATTACACCAGAGGTAGAAAGAATAACCGCTCTTTCTATCACATGCATAAGTTCTCTTACATTGCCAGGCCATTCGTAGTTTATCAACATGTCCATCACCTCAGGTTCTACCATCGGTATAGGACGATTGTTTTCCTTAGCAAATTTTTGGACAAAATGCTGTATAAGAAGAGGAATATCTTCTTTTCTTTCCCTAAGGGGAGGTAGGTGCACCCTTACTACGTTAAGCCTCCAGTACAGGTCTTCTCTAAAAGTGCCTTCCTTGACTGCGTTTTCGAGATCTCTGTTGGTAGCAGCAATCACCCTTACATCAACCTTGATTTTGTTAAGTCCTCCCAACCTTTGAAATTCCTTTTCTTGCAAGAATCTTAAAAACTTTTTTTGTAGACTTGTAGGTAATTCTCCTATCTCGTCTAAAAATACAGTGCCCCCGTTAGCTAACTCTAAAAGTCCTATTTTTTTCTCTGTAGCTCCGGTAAATGCTCCTTTTTCGTATCCAAAAAGTTCGCTTTCTAAAAGATTCTCTGGAAGGGTAGTGCAGTCAACCACTATAAACGGACGGTCTTTTCTTTTGGAGAGCCTATGGATTGCCCTTGCTATCAGTTCTTTACCTGTACCAGATTCTCCAGTAATAAGCACGTTAGAGTTACTATCAGCTACCATTTCTATTATATAAAAAATTTCTTTCATTACCGAACTTTTAGCTATGATCTCTGGAAATTTATGAGAGATATCTTCTTTATAGTCTAATTTTTCATGTTTAGAGATGGCATCTTTGATTACCTCAACCAGAAGTTCAGGGTCAACCGGTTTTACCAGATAATGAAAAGCCCCTAATTTCATAGCCTCTACAGCTTTTTCGATCGTTCCATAAGCAGTAAGCATGATTACCGGCAACATGATGTTTTCTTTTCTTAGCCATCTTAACATTTCTATCCCGTCCATACCAGGAAGTCTATAATCAAGAAGTAGACAGTGAGGTTTGTGTTTTCTAAGCTGAAAAATACCCTCTTCTACGGTTTGGGCGGTTATTATAGTGTAATCATGTTTTTTGAGGATGGTAGAAATGGTTTTTAGACTGTTTATCTCGTCATCTATAAAAAGTATCTTATATTTCATATCTTATCGGGAGGAAAACCTTAAATTCTGTCCCTTCTCCTTTTTTACTAAAAACAGATACTTTGCCTCCATGTTCTCTAACGATTTTTTCTACACAAGCAAGTCCAAGTCCTGACCCTGTAACTTTAGTAGTAAAAAACGGTTCAAACACCTTATCTAACAGTTCTTCTGGTATCCCTTCACCCGTATCTTTTACAGAAATAACTACCAATCCCCCTTCTCTTTGTGTCGCAACCGAGATTTTATCCCCTTTTTTCGTAGCGTCTCCGGCGTTTACCAAAAGGTTTAACATCACCTGTTTGAGTTGATAGGGGTCAAAATAAAACTCAGGTATAGAAGGATCTAAACTTAATTCTATTTGTTTTCCTTCTTCTTCAAACTCAGGTTTCACCAAATTTATTATTTCTTTTATGATATTATTAATCTGCGTTTTTTCAAGTTTTAAAGGAACAGGCCTTGCATAAGTTAAAAAACCGGTGATCAGTTCATTTAATCTTTGGGTTTCTTTGTCTATGATAGAAAGAAATTCCTGCAAAACTTTACCTTTAAAGTTGGTTTTAAGGTAAGAACAAGCAGCCTTAATAGAGTTTAACGGATTTTTGATTTCATGAGCAACCACCATGGCCATCTCTGAAACCGCAGAATATTTTTCAAGCTTAATTTTTTCTTTGGTGGCTTTATCAAGTTGTTCCATATAAGACCTTAGGTCTGCTACCATCTTATTAAAACTTTCTATTACATAACCTAACTCATCACCACATGAATACTTATAAACAAAACAGTCTTCACACTCAATTTTTAAAACACTCTTACACCATTTTTTCGAATCTTCGTTAAGCCAACATCTGGTTTTTCCGTAAGAAGGGCATCGATAATCCTTGCACTGGTAGAAGTCTTTACATAAAATAAGTTTTTCATTTTCACAAAATTCAAACTTGTTAGCCTGCACTTTTTGAATGCTTTTTTTAAGTTTGTTTAGTGGTTTGGTTAGGGTGATAGATATAAAGTACGCCACCACAAGCGCTACCAGCAAAAAAACTCCCGATATAAAAAGCATATAACGTTTCAGCGTATTTATAGAGTGTTCAATAAAATCATTAATGTCTGCTTCTGAAACTCCTATTCTAACCGCACCTAACGAAAAGTCTTCTTTGAAAACCGGACGGTTAAAGTGCTTTATCCCATTATTATCTAAACTTTCCCAGGTTTTGAAGGTAGAATCATTTACAGGAATAAATTGGCCTAATTTAGAAGGATTGGTATGAGCTACTATCCTTCCGTTTTTGTCAACAACCATCACATATACTATCCCTGGAAGGTTTTTTAAAGAACTTACCTTTTCTTCGAGTTTAAGAGGGTCAAAAAAAACCAACCAGTCTACCACCTCTAAAGAAAAGTTTTCTAAGTTATGGGTTAGCCCTTCATAATATTGATTTTTTAAAGAATTTTTTTGGTAGTTTATTATCAAAAAATTTACGCTAAAAAGTAGTAAGGTTATCAAAAACAAAAAAGAAAGAAAGATTCTGCTTTTAATGCTAAAACTTCTTAAGAGTTTATAAAAAGTTGATAAAAAATCTTTACGGATTAACATATCTTTTTATAGGTTCAAATTCTTTATCTTCCACAGGTTTAAATTTTTTTACTTTCAGGTTTTTCAGGATAGAAGCAGGTAGATGGGTGAGTGATTCTTGGACTTTTTTGGCGAGGTCCTTGTCTGCTTTAACCACCGCCCAGGGCCAGTTTGGTAAAAACTCTGTTGGGGTCAAAACTTCTATCTGAGAGAGATCTACTTCTTTTCCAAAAACACCAAGAGCTGCCTCTCTTATGAAACCTGCGTCTGCCTCTTTTTTATACACCCCGATGATCACCCTTTCTTGCCTTTTCACGTCTACTAACCGAAAATCTCTCCTTAAATTGTATCCTCTCTTTTCTAAATAAATTTTTTGTGAAAGAAAACCACCGGCAGAATAAGGAGAAACTATGAAAATTCTTTTGTTTTTTAAATCTTCTATCTTTTTAATCGGACTATCTTTTCTTACGATAATAATCCCTCTAAACCTGTCCCCTCCACATATCTCACTTGATTCATCTATACAGTCTTCTCCTACGGTTAGGGCTATAGCCTTTGCATGCCCAGATTTCGACAGAAGAGCATAAACATAGGGATTTTGATAGGCAAAGTGTACTTCTTTTTTCTTTACTAAGGTGATAAATTCTTCGAAATTTTTAGGGATGACAATTTTAAACTCCTTTCCTGTCTTTTCTGAAAGATACTTCATCAAAGGATCAAACCTCTGATAGATAGTAAGCGGACTGTAAAGAGGTAAAATGGCAACCTTTATGGTATCAGGCCCGTATTTTATTAAATCCTTTCCTTTAAATAATTTTATCAGTACTCTTATGTAGTCAAAGTCTCTGTCTTCAGCAGGCACAAGTTTTTCTATCTGCAGGTTAGTTAAAACCTCTTTAGGAAGAGACACAAGGATTTCTTTTAATAACTGTTTCTCTTTTAAAGCAGAGGTTGAAGCAATCAAAAATACAGGCACTTTTTCAGAGGACTTTATTACTTTAAGACCTGAGGTTAAATAAGGTTTGGCTATCGATTCACTTAAGGCTCCTACCTCATAATCTCCTATCAATACAGAGAGAGCAATCCTTTTTTCCTGACCTAAAAAATCTACCTTAGAAAAGTCTTTTAAAGAAAGTTCTAAGTCTTTTAGCATGGACAAAGGGATTAGATAACTGAAAGAAGAATTTTTATCCCCTAAGGCAAGCCGTTTGTTAACAGCATCAAAAATCCTTTCTATTCCTGAATTTTCTTTGGTTACAAAAATGCTGCTTGCCTCTCCCTGTCCTCCCTTGGGCTTAACTAGAGGAAAAATCTTTTGAGGATAAAGGGCCTTTAATTCGCAGTAAAAAGCTGGGTCTATCATTAGAAGATGTAGTTTATCCTCTGCCACTTTTTGGGTTAGCTCTTCAAAGTTGGCTGAGATGTCTATCGAAACAGGTTTTTTAAGTTGATTTTCTAAATAGGTTTTTAAAGGATAAAGCTGTAAAAAGGTTTGTTGAGGAGAGCTTACGTTTAAGACCCCTATAACTAAAGGAGGTCCGTTTAAAACCTCCGAGGGCTTATTTTCCTGAGTTTGTCTTCCTTTGTCTTTAAAACACCCGGATAATAAAAACCCTAAGAAGATGGTTAAAAATAGAGCCCAAAACCTATTTCTTTTTAACATCTTCTAAATACTCTCTAACGCTAAGTGCGGCTACAGCGCCCTCACCACAGGCAATCACTATTTGCCTAAAGGGTTTACTAACGCAGTCTCCACAGGCAAAAATTCCCTTCTGAGAGGTTTCCATCTTTTTATCTGTAATTATAAAACCGTTAGGGTCTAACTCTACGAAACCTTTTAACCAAGAGGTATTAGGCTCATATCCTATAAAAATAAAGACCCTAGAAACTTCTAAATATTTTAGTTCTCCTGTTTTTTTATCTAAAACCTTTATCCTTTCTACCTTGTGTTTTCCTTCGATAGCCTCTACAGTCGAGTTCAAGATTATCTCAATCTTAGGGTTTTTAAAAACCAAATTTTGCAAATAGGCCTCAGCCCTAAACTTATCTCTTCGATGAATTAAAAAAATCTTTTTTACAAACTTGGTAAGTTCTAAGGCTTCTTTAAGAGCCGAATCTCCACCTCCTACCACAGCCACCACCTCATCCTTAAAAAAAGGTCCGTCACAGGTAGCACAAAAAGAAACTCCCTTGCCTATCAATTCCTTTTCCCCAGGAATACCTAATTTTTTAGGGGATGCCCCTAAAGCTAAGATCACCGCATAACTTAAAACGTAGGTCTTGTCAGAAAACCAGATTTTAAAAAGTTCCTGTTCTTTTTCTATACTAACGACTTCTTTTGATAATAAGTTCAACCCTAATCTTTCTACTTGCTTAACCATCTTTTCTATCAAGTCAAACCCTGATATACCTTCAGGAAATCCGGGATAGTTTTCTATCTGTTCTGTAAGGACTACCTGACCACCTAAAAAGTTTTTTTCTATAAGTAGAGTGTTTAGCATCCCCCTTTGAGCATAAAGATAGGCAGTAAGACCTGCAGGCCCTTCACCTATTATGGTTAGATCATAAGTAGTTTGTTGGGTCATTTTGGTTTCCCATTTTACTTTTTTTAGTTTTATATTATAATTTCTTTTTAAATTTTATTAAGAGGTGAAAAGATGTGTAAAGAATGTGGGTGTGGATTGGTTAATCATCCTTCAGAAGGATCGGAAAAACATCATGAACACCACCATGGACATACCCATTCCAAGGAAACCTTGCAACTTCTTGAAGACATCATGAAATATAACGAATTTCAGGCAAGACATAACAGGGAACATTTTGAAGAATATGGAATTTACGCCATAAACCTTATGAGTGCCCCAGGTTCTGGGAAAACTACCTTGTTAGAAAAAACTATAGAACTTCTTTCAGGAAAGTTAAGGATAGGGGTAATAGAAGGGGACTTAGAGACAGAGAGAGACGCTGAAAGAATAAGGAAAAAAGGAGTACCTGTGTATCAAATAACTACAGGCAGTGCCTGTCATTTAGACGCATCTTTGATCCATAAGGCTATGCATAAACTTCCGATGGACCAGATCGACCTTCTTTTTGTAGAAAACATAGGGAACCTTGTTTGTCCTGCAAGTTATGACCTTGGCACCCACCTTAACGTAACCCTTCTTTCAGTGCCTGAAGGAGAAGACAAACCAGAAAAATATCCTCTCATTTTTAAGGTTTCTCAGTTGGTGGTTATCACCAAGATAGATTTGCTTCCCTACTTTGACTTTGACCTGGAAAAGGTAAAAGCCCAGATACAAAAGATCAATCCTAAGGCTCAGATTATCGCCCTTTCTGCCAAAACAGGAGAAGGGTTTGACCTTTGGGTCAAATTTTTAGAGGATACCTATACTCAACATAAAAACTCTCTAAGATAGAGGAAAGGTTATGGGATTTGAAAAACTTTTGTTAGCCCATGGAGGAGGTGGAGAGGAAACCTTATCTTTGATAAAAGATTTTATTTTGAAATATTTTACCAACCCTATTCTTGAGCCTCTTGAAGATGCAGCTTTACTAACCAATCAAATTTCTCGATTGGCTTTCACCATAGATGGTTTTACCGTAAAACCTATTTTCTTTAAAGGTGGCAACATAGGGAAACTTGCTGTAACTGGCACGGTAAATGATTTAGTGGTAATGGGGGCTAAACCTTTATATCTTACGGTAGGTTTTATCATCGAAGAAGGGTTTAAAATCAAAGATTTAGAAAAGATTTTACAGTCTATGCAAGAAGAGGCCATAAAAAACGAAATTTACATCGTGGCAGGAGATACAAAAATCGTACCCAAGTCAGAGGTAGACGGTATTTTTATCACAACCTCAGGTATAGGAGAGGTGATTTATTCAGGCATTTCTTGTAAAAACCTAAAACCAGGAGACGTTATTTTGGTTTCTGGCCCTATAGGAGACCATGGGGCCTGTATTTTGGCAGAAAGAGAAGGTATAAAAGTAGACATAGAGTTAGAAAGTGACTGCGAAACCCTTTGGCCTGTGTTAAAACCTCTTTTTGAAAGTGGGATTGAAATCCATGCGATGAGAGACCCAACCCGTGGAGGATTAGCCGCTACTCTTCATGAATGGGCTTATAGTTCTCAGGTAAATCTGGTGGTAGATGAAGAAAAAATTCCTGTGAGGCCTCAGGTAAAGGCCTTTTGTGAGGCCCTTGGATTTGAGCCTTATCATTTAGCCTGTGAAGGAAGAGTAGTAATAGCCTTACCAGAAAAAGATGCCGAAAAGGCCTTAGAAATTTTAAGGTCTCATCCATCTGCAGCTGAAGCTAACATCATAGGACAGGTGTTGGACCATAGTCCCTCTCCTCAAGTATATCTCAAAACACTGTATGGCACTCATAGGGTTTTGGAAAATACCTCAGGAGAACTCTTCCCGAGGATTTGTTAGGTAAAGCCTATGCATGAGTTTTTTATCGTTCAAAACGTGATAAGAACCGTAGAAGACTTGATGGTTAATCACCCTAAGAAAAAAGTAGTAAAGGCGGTTTTGTTGATAGGAAGATTTTCTGGGGTTGAGCCTGAGTTATTACAAACTGCCCTTGATTTTTTTAAGCAAGGAAGCGTTTTAAAAGACGCAGAAATCGTGATAGAAATAGAAGACCTTAGGATGAGATGTCAGAAATGTCAGCAAGAATTTTCAAAAGAGAAATGGGATCTTACCTGTCCTTTTTGTGGCTCCTTTGAAACTGAGGTTCTTTCAGGAGAAGAGATGTTACTCAAAAGCTTAGAACTGGTCGATGAGGATTAGATACCGGATCAGGATAAACGGGGTAGTCCAGGGGGTTGGTTTTCGCCCTTTTGTGTATAACCTTGCTAAATCCTTAGGGTTGACAGGTTTTGTCAGCAACGATACCAACGGAGTTTTTATCGAGGTTGAAGGCAACGAGGATACTCTGCAGGATTTTTTAGAGAGGTTAGTTAAAGAAAAACCCCGGCTTTCGCAAATTTACCGTGTGGTTCATGAAAAACTTCCCTCTGTAGGCTATGAAGACTTTTTGATTAAAAAAAGCCTTAAAGATGAAGAGATAACCTTAGACATCTTGCCTGATGTAGCTACCTGTGAATTTTGTTTAGAAGAACTGTTTAATCCTTCAGACCGAAGGTATCGATATCCCTTTATCAACTGCACCCTTTGTGGACCAAGGTTTACCATCATAGAGAGTTTACCTTATGACCGAGAAAAGACGGTGATGAAAGAATTTACGATGTGTCCTGCATGTTTTGAAGAATATACCGATCCTACTGATAGGAGGTTTCATGCCCAACCTATAGCTTGCCCGATCTGTGGCCCTCAGCTTGAATTCTATGATCTTAAACGAAACAAGCTGGCAGAAAAGGAAGAGGCTTTATATCAAGCCATAGAAAAAATAAAACAGAAAAAAATAGTAGCTGTCAAAGGTTTAGGAGGATTTCATCTTGTCTGCGATGCTACAGACAGAGAGGTGGTAAAACTTTTAAGACAAAGAAAGAGAAGGTCTAAAAAGCCTTTAGCTGTGATGTTTAAGGATTTAGTCCAGTTAGAAGAATATTGTTTGGTTACCTCTCAGGAAAAGGAGCTACTTTTATCTCCTTCTCAGCCGATAGTCCTTTTAGAAAAAAAAAGTAAGCTTTTACCTGAGGAAATAGCCCCAGGATTAAAAAAAATAGGAGCTTTTTTGCCCTACACCCCTTTGCATCACTTAATTCTAAAAGAGATAGACCTTCCTTTGGTGGTTACCTCTGCCAACCTTTCAGATGAACCTATAGTGATAGACAACGAAGAGGCCTTTAACAAACTTTCCTCCCTTGCAGATTACTTGCTTCTTCATAACCGAAAAATCCTAAGAAGAGCTGATGATTCGGTGGTAAAAGTAATAGCTGGTGGTCCTGTTTTTATAAGAAGGGCAAGAGGTTATGCACCCTTGCCGGTTTTTCTTCCCTTTAACGTAAAAAAACGGGTACTTGCGGTAGGTCCCAGGGAAAAAAACACCTTTGCCCTTGCCTTTCAAAACAAAATAGTGCTAAGTCAGCACATCGGAGACATAGAAACCTTAGAAGACCTAAAAGATTTCGAAAAAACCCTTTTAGACTTTACCAAACTTTATGAGTTTGAACCAGAGGTCGTGGTAGCTGACCTCCATCCTTTTTATGAGACCACCAAATGGGCAGAACGTTTTGCCAAAGAACAGGGGCTTGAACTTATAAAGATACAGCATCATTTTGCCCACATCCTTTCTTGTATGGCAGAAAACGGGATCTTTGATGAGGTTTTGGGGGTTGCCTGGGATGGTACAGGATATGGAGAAGACCATACCGTTTGGGGAGGAGAGTTTCTCGTAGTAAAAGGGAATAAGTATCAGAGGGTTGGCCATTTTAAGCATTTTAGGTTAATAGGAGGAGAAAAAGCGGTAAAAGAACCTAAAAGAGTAGCCTTAAGTTTGATGTTTGAACTTTTAGGAGAAAAAACTTTCGACCTCTCCTTACCTTTTTTAAAAGAGTTTACCAAACAGGAGTTGACACTTCTTTATCAAGCCTGGAAAAAGGGTATAAATTCACCCTTAACCTCTTCTTGTGGAAGGCTTTTTGATGGGGTGGCTGCGCTAACAGGTTTAAACTTTGTTAACCACTATGAGGGAGAGTCTGCGATGCAGTTAGAAGACCTATTTTTGTATGATTTAGAAGATGCTTACGCAATAAGAATAGAGGAAAAAGAAGAAATCCTGATTTTTGACTGGGAAAGTATGATAGAAGAGATTGCCTTTGGAAAAGAGCCTTTACCAGTAAAAGCTACCAAATTTATCAACACTTTGGCTAAGGTTTGCGAAGAGATAGCTACGAGAATAGGGATAGAAAAGGTATGTCTTTCTGGTGGGGTTATGATGAACAAGCCTCTGGTAGAAAGGGTTAGAGAAAGGCTTTCTAAAAAGGGATTTAAGGTCTATCTACAAAGAAAAGTTCCTCCCAACGACGGAGGTCTTTCTTTGGGACAAGCTCTATATCCCAATCTTTAAGTTGAGAAACCACCGCTTCAATCAAAGGGATAAAATTAGCCTTTACTGAAGGAGAAAGTTCATACCTCATCTCAAGGCTTTCAGGTTCTAACCCTAACACCACAAGCTCCTCAGGAGAAAAACCTCTCATCTCAGCTAAGGTGAGTATGTCTAAAAAACTTACCTCATGGATGGAGAGTTTTTCAAGAATCTGTTTAGGTAGGGTGTCTTTAGTAAATTTGTGAAGGGTGCCAGGAGGACTTCCTTTTGCGATGGCATCTATTACCAAAAGTCTTTTGGCTTTTTCTATGTAAGGAAGTAGTTGAAAACTCCCTACTCCTCCGTCAACAAGCTCCACATTTTCAGAAGGAACTTCAAAAAACTCTTCCAAAACCTTAACTGCTAAAACTCCTATCCCTTCGTCTGCAAGTAAAACATTCCCTATCCCTAATACCACAACTTTATCCATCATCGATAAACTCT
Organism: Thermodesulfobacterium sp.; assembly: GCF_030445475.1. Lineage (NCBI taxonomy): Bacteria > Pseudomonadati > Thermodesulfobacteriota > Thermodesulfobacteria > Thermodesulfobacteriales > Thermodesulfobacteriaceae > Thermodesulfobacterium > Thermodesulfobacterium sp. The sequence continues at coordinate 76,918 of NZ_JASUTP010000003.1, forward strand.
CTCATTATTTTTTAGACGAAGTCTTTAAAATTTTAATATACCATTTAAATATTAATTTAGGAAGTTGATATTGACTTTTACAAAAATGGGAAAAATAATAAAATTAAGATTTGAGTTAAACTTTAAATGATTTTATGACTTGGGGTTTTTGGTGTTGAATAGAGTTAAGTTTCAAAAACATGGAGTTTCGAGGGTTTCTATTTCAGGTTATTCCCTGATAGAGCTTATTGCAGTTATTTCTCTTATAGCTATCTTGGTGAGTGTTGCTATACCTTATATGTCTAGGTTGATTCGATATACTAAATATCAAAACTACTGTAATTCTTTAGAGCTTCTTATAAAACAGGCTAAAATCCTTGCGATGGAAAGAAGCACTAACATAGGTATTTGTGTGGATGACGAAAGAACGGTAAGGATTGTTGATATGGGTACGAATAGGGGAGCAGGGGCTTGCGTAGGAACCACTTTAAGAATTCTTCAGATAGAACCAGGAGATACCTCTTTTGTTAGGTTTGCTGGAAGTAGTGCATCGTTAGACCCCAGAGGTTTTGCTATTTTTAATGTTTTTAATGGAAATGCTTGTGTTCATAATTCAGAAAAAAACGTTTATTTTTTAGTTTGTATAAGCAGGTTTGGAGGGATAAGGGTTGAGACAGGGCAAGGAGGGTGTAGGAATTGTTCGTATTAAAAAAAAAGGTATTTCGCTTATAGAAGTTTTGATAGCGATTTTTATAGTAGGCATTGTGGTTTTATCAATAGCGCATCTTATGACCTTTAGTGCCTTAAGCACAAGAGAAGATACCTTAGGAATTTGTACATGGCAGGCTGCTTTGTCAGGAATAGAAGAGGTGAGAGGTAATAGAACGTTGATAGGAACTACCCGTAATTTCATATGCAGTATTTCTAACGGTACTACAAACAGCACGCTAAACGTTCAAGTCACCACAAGGATCATCAGAGGAGCAATTCCTAATACACCTCCTTCTGAAGGAAGCGGGATAAATTCATGTGCTTTGATAGAAGCAATGGCAACTTTATTTAACAAAAATTATACTGTAAGGGATATGGTATGCAACTTTCAATAAATCAGGGAAAAAACACGGGTTATTCTCTTTTAGAACTTTTAATTGCCACCTTTATAGGTCTTTTAGTCATAGCTGCTATGTATGGCTTTTATTGGGTTGCTCAGAATACTTTTACTCAGATAAAACATATTACTTCAGTTAAAGAACAAGCTAAGGTTGGTTTAGCTCAACTGGAATGGTTTTTTCAGAGATGGGGATTTGGAGTACCATGTTCTAACTATAATAATCCAACAGCCTGTATACAACTTTTTGTGGAAAACAGCACGACCCCTAAGTTTCCCTATCCTCCACCAAGTTCTCTTTATCTTCGGATATCTCAAAGTAACCCCTGTGATGAAGTTTGGTTTTATGGAAGTCTTGGTGGACAAGGTTTTGTAACCAGGGTTGTGGGGGTAAATAAGGTAGCTGTTATGAGCTGTAGATTAAACATCCAAAATACACAAAACAACAGAGAGAATTGTTATCATGTATGGAGAAGAAGGACCCATTTTGTAAATAAAAATGCTAACTCTAACGGCTCTTTATGCTATGATACCAATATTTTTAACATAACTACTACTGAATATCCCATAATTTTTAAACTTTCAGGGTTGTCTTCAAACAATCTTGACTGTTCTCGTGAAAACAATCCTGACAATGCTGAATTAGATATTAGGATTGAAGCCTATGAGGGAAGCTGGGAGGATTACAACGGAACCCAGCAGATTTTTGTTAATGCTACCAACCTGGAAGGAGGAGACCTTATCATAAGAACACCTCATCTAATTCATTTTTTTTGTAGACAAAACGAGCATGATCAAAATAACCTTTGGCTTTATGTAGAAACTAAAGATGTAGCTTTAAATTGTAAAACTAACGAAAATCCTATGCCTCTTGTTAGGGTTAATAGCTTTAAAGTTACCCCTCAAAATAATGGAGTTCTTGTCAGGATAGAAGTAATAGGTACAGAAACAAGGTTTGGAATAAATAACTCTAAAATTATAATGGTAGAAAGGTTTTTTGGGAGGTAAAAATGAAAAAAAGGGGCTTTGCTTTGGTTACAGCCCTTATTTTATGCTTTGTTTTGAGTATTATAGGTACAGCTGCCATAACCCTTTCTTATATCTCCTATCAAACAAGTATTGCAGAGAAAAATTTTTATCTTGCTGAGAAGGCTGCAAACGTATGTCTTTTAGCTGCTATGGATGAAATAAACAGGACAGGGTTTTGTAGTAACCAGGAATTTACTAATTCGGGATTAGGATATACTTTACCTTATGGAACCACCTGTAAGGTAACCTCTACTCAGAGTACTAACATCTGTTTCTTAAGGGCAGAGGGACAAGCAAGAAATTCAAGAGTTTTTAAAACTACCATTATTCAGGGTTTTTATGGAGCAGGTTTATATACTGTAAGAGGTGGAGTTAATGCTAATTATAGGGGAGGGCTTCTTACAGGTTGTGATGGAGAAAACAATTGTACTGTTCCTGCTTTTATAGCCTCAAGCGGGACTATAAACTTAGGGAGTACAACTCCTAGGTATTGTCCACAATCATCTAACACAGGAATATGGGGTAACCCTCCTACCTATACCAACGCTGCCTTTCGAGACCTCGTCCCCCTATTCTTCAACGTAAACTGTTTTGCTTCTAATTTTTATGATGTTAATCTTAGATGTAACTATGGCTTGACAGATGCCCTAAGAGACACGTATGGATGGGTCTATAGAAATAGTAATCAAGGATATTTTACCCCCTATCCAAACACTCAAACCTCAAACAATGCCACAGATTTTTATTTTTCTTCTTACGGAGAACCTGTGATAAACTCTGTACTAAGAAATGACTTGCAAAACTATTCTTCCCTGTCAGGACCTTGTGTTTTTACTTCTAACGCTAATTCATACGATTTGAGTAGTTTTTGTAATAATTTTTATAACTCTAATCCTAATTGTGGTAATTATACCTTAGTATTTACCAGGAGAACCTCTATAAGTCTTACAGGTTCTCTTCCTCTAACCTGTGGGAGTACTGACATCTCTTATCGTTGGGTGACCATTTTCCTACCAAGAGGCGGTAGTCTAAATAACGTAAACGGAGGTCTTCCTGTTTCTCAAACTTCCTTAGGAGAATGGAGATATCGTTTAAATATTTACTCCGGAGGTACTTTAAACATCTCTGGTAGTTTAGATTATGTAAGAATCCTTTCTAATGCACAGATCAATGTTTCTTCAGGAGTAAACATAAGAAACTCAACCATCATCCAAGCGCTTAATTCTGAAACAGAAAACAACAACGCTAATTCCCCTCAGAATTTCATTGGTAGTGGACAAATCAACCTTTATGACTCAAAAATAATCACCCGGCACATAAGGTTTACTAACGGAAATCTTTATGCCTTCAGGACCCTTTTATACCTCTATGCTAATGCTTGTCCTAACTGTGTAAGAAACACGAGCGATCCTAATCAAAATCCATGTTATACAGGAAGTAATACCTACAGATGTGGCTGGTATGGAGGTAATTATAACGCCTACGTAGGTATGTATCAAAACGGAACTTACGTGTTATCAGATGGAACTCCCTTGACCTCTCTTGTTATAAACAACAACTCTATCGTTAGATCTTCCAGTTTTTACATAGCTGGAATCTATTTTGGTCAGGATGTTAATTATTTAGTGGGAAGCACAAGCTTTATAAGAGGATTTCTTGTCAGAAATTTGCCTTCCAATCTTTCACTTCAAATAGGTTTTACAGATAATACTAATTTTCAGTTTAAGTTAGACGCAATCAACTCCTTGAGATATGACCCTCTGTCCCGAAGAGGTTTTTGGTTTGTAAGGAAGGTTAACTGTATTAGAGAAAAACCAACCCCAGCTTATTTTTCTGTCATAACCAGAATGACTACTTGGTAAGTTGTTATAAACTATTTCTAAATTTGTAGTATAAAGACCTATCTTAAGAAGGGATACAACTTAAGTAATTCTTGATACTGCCTTGTCTTACAAATTAGAAAATGGCTAAATTATTTTCCTATAGAGACCGATCTTTCTCTTTTGAGATTATCTTATCTATTCTTTCTTTTCTATAAAACCATTTGCTAAGAAAGAAATACATGGAAAGAAAAAAGACAGAAAAGATAAGCAACAGAGTAACCACAGTTACTGCATCATCCGGGGTTATTAAAACGTGCTTTCATTGATGGCTTCTTTTGGGAGGTAAAGGACGTATGGCAAAACCAAATAACTTTATATTTATCAGAGTAAAAGCACTGTAAGTTACAAAAAAGCCAACAGCACCCCACATACCTTCGGGAGAATAAACCTTAGATAGCATATCTGGATGTCCTATCTCCCTTATCTTTTGTTTTACCCTGAACCTCCAAACCAGAAAACTTACATAAAAGGATGAAATTGTAGATATAAAATTTGCAATCTTTGCCTCAAAACTTACATTTGCATATTCAGGGCTATAAAATATGATAAGCCAATAAATACCATATACTATACAAAGGAGAAACACTACTAAAAACAAAAGCTTTTTTCTACGCATATTTATATTTTAACTTAAAATTGCAAGTAGAAAATCCTATGTTTTTGGCTCCATTTGTCAAATGTTTTTCGATATAGAATTCTTCTGGCAGATATAGGCAATAGAGTTGACAGGAAGTTTTGCCTAGAAATTTTGCCTAAGAAAAAATCTGAAGGATCTTTTCAAATGAATAGTTTGTTGTTTCATAAAGTACCACTTTTTGATTATATTTGTATTTATTTAAATTTTATGTGGTGTGGTAAGGTAGTTAAGATGATTACAAGGATAAACTCAAATTTAAAAAATCTGCGGGAGGAGGGACTTGAACCCTCACGGGGAAATCCCCACCGGATCCTAAGTCCGGAGCGTCTACCGTTCCGCCACTCCCGCAAAAATTTTTGACATTTTAACCATATTTTAATAGATAAAACCGTTCTTTTCAAGATCGGTTTACTTTTCCTTTTCCATAAATGATTTTAGAGTTATAATAAAAACATGAACGTTGGACCCGCAGGTTCAACCTCTCTTAAACTTTTTGCTACCCCTAAAGAGAAAAATTTTGAAGAACTTAAAATCCGGGTGTTGATAGAAAAACTAAAGATCAGAGAAAAACAGGTTATAGCCCATGAGATGGCTCATAAAATCGTGGGAGGAAAGTATGCAGGAAGTGTACATTATCAGTATACACGAGGCCCAGACGGAAAACTTTACATTTCTGGTGGAGAAGTAAGCATAGATGTTTCTGAAGAAAGTTCCCCTGAAAAAACCATTCAGAAGATGGAAATCGTAAGGGCTGCAGCCTTAGCTCCAGCAGACCCTTCTCCTCAAGACCTACAGGTAGCACAAACCGCCACAGTCAAAGAAATAAAAGCAAGAAGAGAATTGAGTCTTTTGAAAGAAAAGGAACAACACCTATCTAAAGGAAAGATTTTAGATATCAAAGTTTAAATCATAAAAGACTTTACGATAGACCTCAGAAAAAGGCTCTCCCTGGTAGTGATAGGTAAGCATCCCTAAGGTTTTAGCAGGTTCGATATCATTTGACAAAGAGTCTCCTATCATCAAGGCTTCGTGTGGATTCACTTTTAGGGTTTCTAAGGCTGTTTGAAACAACCTTAAATCTGGTTTAAGGTATCCTACTTCACACCCTATAAAAATTTCATCAAAAAGTTCGCCTAACCCAAGCTGTTTTAAAATGTTTCTTAGTCTGGCATCCCAATTAGAAATAACCGCTGTCTTAATACCTTGTTTTTTTAAAAGGGATAATATCTCTGGAAAATCTTGAGCTAAAATCACACAATCCTTGGTTGCGAAGAACTCCCAACTTTTCTGAAAAACCTCCTCAAAACAAGGGGCATTTTTCAAAGGCTCAAAGGTTTTTTCAAATATTTGATACCAGCTTTTCTTACAAAGCTCTTGGGTCCAACGTTCAACCTTGTCATGCTTAAATTTATCCCTAAAAGCTGGTATAAACCTTTGCATTATCTCTGAAGGAGACACTTCATATCCCTTTTCTTTCCAAAATCTGGCGTAGACCTCACCTACCGACGGAGAGATATGTAAAAAAGTGCCTTCTACGTCAAAAAATACTGCTTTTATCTTTTTCCTTTCCATAGTTTTATTTTCTCATACTTTAGAGATTTTTTCAACTTTTGATTAAGTGAATTTTTGTCATAGCTTTTAGGGTTAGAAAACATTTTTAGTTCTGGTTATAGGCTTTTTTTACTTTTAACAGTAAAGGTATTGCCGAAAGTTGAAGAATTACCGAAACCGTGATAAGGGCATAAACAGAAAAATGATATAATGTTCCTAAAATGGTGCTACCTAAGAACCAGAAGAACCCGTAGGTTGTGTGAAACACACCATATCCTGTCCCTCTTTTTTCCTTAGGTACTAATAGGGCAACCGCTGCCCTCATGATAGACTCCTGGGCTCCCATACCTATACCCCATAAAATCATACCTAAGAGTGCTCCGTAAAATCCTCCTAAAAAGCATAAAGGAGAAAACCCTACTGATATTATTACAGAAAAAATAAGGACAAAGAAACCTTTTTTATCGAATAAATAGCCGAATAAGATGGCAGCCAAGGCATCAACTCCCATAGCTATGGCATAAAAAACAGGGATCCAGGTTTCTGAGACGGTAGCTACCTTTTTAAAGTGATAAGCAATCAGGGGATAGTCTGCATATCCTGCTCCGTATAAACTAACCGCTATAAGATAGATCCAGTAGACTTTTTTAAATCCTTCAGGTTTAACTTGGATGGTTTTGATTTTTAAATAAGAAGGCGAAGGGTATAAAAACCTGGCTATCATTAAGATTGAAATCGCTAAAACCGCCGGTATCAACAAAACCCCAAAAGCCTCTTTATAGCCTCCTTGAAGGTAAAAAACGAGGGCTATCATGAGAGGACCAAGCATGGCTCCTATCTGATCCATAGCCTCGTGAAGCCCAAAGCCCCATCCATAACCTATTTTCCCGGCTGCATGACTAAGTAGAGCATCTCTTGCCGGAGTTCTTATCGCTTTACCGATCCTTTCCATAAAAAGCAACATAATCGCCAATTCCCCTCGTCCTACCAATGCCAAAGCCGGTACACTTAGCAGGTTGATAAGATAACCTGCTATTATAATCCCCCAGTATTTACCTGTTTTATCGGTTATCCAACCTGAAATAATCCTTAGCCCATACCCTAAAAACTCGCCTAATCCAGCGATAAAACCTACAACCAAACTTGAAGCACCAAGGGTTAAAAGAAAAGGTCCGGTAATGCTTCTTGCTCCTTCGTAGGTTAGGTCTGAAAAAAGGCTTACTAAACCAAGTAAGATTATAAAAAAAGCAGGTTTTTTGGAATCAATCTTTAACATTTTGTCTTCCTTTATAAAGGAGTTAGTCATAAGAATATAGCTAAAAATAGAAAAATCAACTTAACTACTGAATAATTTAGGTTTTATGATTGTTATGATAGCAACGTCTTCAAATCATGTTATAATACGAGTATAAATAAAAGAAGGGGGAAGGAACATGATACCAAGGTATACACGTCCTATAATGGCTAAGCTTTGGAGTCCAGAAGAAAGACTGAGAGCCTGGGGGTTGGTGGAGTTTTATGCCTGTGAGGCCTGGTATAAATTGGGTAAAGTGCCAGAAGGGGACTATCAAAAGATTAAAGAGAAGCTTCTTCCTTATCTAGAAGAAGGAGGATTTACCGAAGCCAACGTAAAAAGGGTGGAAGAGATAGAAAAAGAAACTAAACACGACGTGATAGCCTTTTTAACCCATCTGGCTGAGATCATAGGTCCATCAGCCAGATACCTTCACCTTGGTATGACCTCTTCTGATATGCTTGATACCGCCATGGCTTGGTTGATGAAAAGAGCCATGGAAATAATCCTTGAAGACCTGACGAGAATAAAGGAGGTTTTAAAAGCAAGGGCTTATGAATTTAAAGATACGTTAATGATAGGAAGAACCCATGGAATTCATGCAGAACCTATTACCTTTGGGTTAAAACTTGCGCTCTGGTATGAGGAGATGAAAAGAAACGAGAAAAGGTTAAAAAACGCTCTTGAGTGTATTTCTTATGGGAAAATATCTGGAGCTGTAGGCACTTTTGCCCATGTGCCTCCAGAGGTAGAGGCTTATGTATGTGAGAAAATGGGGTTAAAGCCTGCTCCTGTATCGAATCAGATAATTCAAAGGGATAGGTACGCTGAGTATATGGCTTCTTTGGCTATTTTAGGAACTACGGTAGAAAAAATAGCTACAGAGATCAGACATCTCCAAAGAACTGAGGTGCTTGAGGCAGAAGAATTCTTTTCTCCTGGTCAGAAAGGTTCTTCTGCCATGCCTCATAAACGAAATCCCATTCTTTCTGAAAACCTTTGTGGTCTTGCAAGGCTTCTTAGAGGCTATTTAATTCCTGCTCTTGAAAATGTTGCTCTTTGGCATGAAAGAGATATAAGTCATTCTTCTGCTGAAAGGGTAATTGTGCCTGATGCCACTACTGTCGCAGATTTTATGTTAGTTCGTTTAGAAGGCCTGTTAAAAAATTTGGTGGTCTATCCTGAGAACATGATAAAAAACTTTAATCTCTTAAGAGGACTTACCTTTTCTCAACAGGTGATGTTAGCTTTGGTAGAAAAGGGGATGATAAGAGAAGAGGCTTATAAAATCGTACAGGAATTGGCTATGAAGGTGTGGAAAGATACGAATTTGAACTTTAAAGATTTGGTGTTGTCAGACCAAAGAATAAGAAACTTTTTAACTCAAGAAGAAATAGAACATATTTTTGACGTAAAATATTACTTAAGGTATGTAGACCAGATTTTTGAAAGAGTTTTTGGATAGATGGCGGTTAAGGTAGTAGCAGGGTTTATAGAAAAAGATGGTAAGGTTTTAGTAGTAAAAAGGCCTACAGACAAAAAGAGAGGAGGTTTTTGGGAATTTCCTGGTGGAAAGGTAGAAGCTGGTGAAAGTTTACAAGAAGCTTTAAGGAGGGAATTAAAAGAAGAGTTAGGGATAGAGGTTAGGGTAGGAGAGGTTTTAGAAAAAATAAGATATATTTATCCTGATGAGGAAATAGAGCTTTATCTTCTGTCAGTAGCTGTAAACCGAGACCTTGATTTAAAAGAATCGCTAGAGGTTAAGTGGGTAGACTTACAAGAATTAGAAAACTTAGAGCTTTGTCCTGCAGATAAGGTTTTGTTATCAAAATTAACTCTTGTCAAAAACAAAAAATAGGTTAACTTTATAAATTGAGGCTTTTTTGGGCGGTTAGCTCAGGGGTAGAGCGCCATCCTCACACGGTGGATGTCGCAGGTTCAAATCCTGCACCGCCCATTTTGCCTCCTTGCTCCTTGAAGACTCAAGGGGCCCAAAAATAGGACCAAAAGGAGGGTAAAGATGGCTTTGTGGCGACCAGTTAAAAGGTTTCGTAAATGGGAAACCCTATTTATCATCCATCCTGATAGGGTATCTGAAAAAGATCAGGTTTTAGAAAAAGTTAAAGAGATTATTAACTCTAAAGAAGGTGATGTACTTAAAGTAGACGAATGGGGTTTAAGGAAACTCGCTTATCCCATTGCTAAACGTAAAAATGGTTATTATGTCTTAATAGAGTTTTATGGTTTAGCAGATACCCCAAAGGCATTAGAGGATTATTTTAGGATAGATGAACGTGTGGTAAGGTTTATCGTGGTTAAGTTGGAAGATAGATATAATCCAGAAAAAGTATCAAATGAGGGGTAACAGGGGGGATAAAATGGAAAATACGATTATAAAAAAGAAAGCCTTTGCTAAGAAAAAGTTTTGTCGTTTTTGCGCTGATCCAAGCGTTAAGATAGATTATAAAAACGCAGATCTTCTTAAACAGTTTTTAAACGAGAAGGGGATGATCATTCATAGAAGACAAACTGGTACCTGTGCCTACCATCAGAGACAACTTACTACTGCTATCAAAATGGCAAGAATAATGGCTCTTTTGCCTTTTGTAGCTGAAGTAGAGGTAGAATAATCAAACAGGGGGATAACCGATGGAAGTAATATTAAGGACCGATGTTCCCAAATTAGGGAAAGCAGGTGATATAGTAAAGGTAAAAGATGGATATGCCAGAAATTATTTAATACCCAAAGGCTTTGCTATCCCAGCTAACCAGAAAAATATAAAAGCCTTAGAAAAAGAGAGACAGATTATTTTAGCTAAGGCAGAAAGAGAACGTAAAAAACTTATGTCCTTAGCTGAAAAACTTGAAGGATTAGAATTGGTAATTTATAGGCGTAAAATAGAAGAAGATAGAATTTTTGGATCAGTTACGGTAGCAGACATAGTAAGCGCCTTAAAAGAAAAGGGATTTGAGGTAGATAAAAAGTTTATCGAATTAGACCAGCCTATCAAAAAATTAGGGGTTTATGAGATACCTGTAAAATTTTCTCCTGATAGAGTAGTAACCATAAAGTTAGAAGTAATAGAAGAAAAATAATATTTTTAAATGTCAGCAAAAAAGAACTTAAAGTTTAAACAAGAGCTTGCGGAGGGTTTACCTCCTGAGCTCTTACCTCCTCAAGACCTACAGGCAGAAAAACATCTTTTAGCAAGTATTTTTATAGACCCTCCTTCCATAGTAAAAGTCCTTGACATCATCAAACCTGAAGATTTTTATGCCTTGCCCCACAGATTAATTTATAGTACCTTCCTTTCTCTCTTTGAAAGGGATGAGCCTATTGACATCGTAACCGTACATAATGAGCTTGAAAAGAGGGGAGAGTTAGAAAAGGTCGGTGGGGCGGTGTATTTAGCCGAGCTGGTTAGTCTTCTTCCTACTTCTGCCCACATCCTCTATTATGCAAAAATAGTAAAAGAAAAAAGTATTCTTAGAGAAATCATCAATATCTCCCAAGAGCTTATCTATAGGGCCTATTATTCTACAGAAGATTCTCAAGAACTTTTAAGTTATGCGGAAAAGGCCTTCTTTGAGTTGTCACATTATGGAAAAAAAGAGGGTTTTTCTCCTTTGAAAGATATAGTAAAAGATACCATCAAGTATTTAGAAAACATTTATCAAAAGGGAGACCTTATAACCGGTATACCTACAGGTTTTTATGAATTAGACCGAATGACCGCAGGGTTACAAAAAGGAGACCTTATTATCATAGCTGCTCGTCCTGGTATGGGTAAGACAGCCTTAGCCTTAGACATAGTAAGAAACGCTACCAAACAAGCCAACATAGGGGCTGCGGTTTTTTCTTTAGAAATGAGTAAACAACAACTTTGTGCAAGGATGCTTTGTGCTGAAGCCAAGGTAAATTTTCAGAAATTTAGGACTGGACAACTGGAGCCTCAAGAATGGCAAAAGATAGCTCAGGCAGCTTCAACCTTAAGCCAACTCCCTATCTACATAGATGAAACTCCGGGTATCAACATTTTAGAAGTAAAAGCCAAGGCCAAAAAACTGCTTAAAGAAACCCCATTAGGGCTGATCGTGATAGACTACCTTCAGTTGATGAAAGGACTTGAAAGAAAGGAAAGAAGAGAACAAGAAATATCAGAAATATCTTCTGGTTTAAAGGCTTTAGCTAAGGAACTTAACGTTCCGGTGGTTGCCCTTTCTCAATTAAACAGAAAGGTAGAAGAACGTCCAGATAAAAGGCCCCAGCTTGCAGATTTAAGAGAATCAGGGGCTATCGAGCAAGACGCAGATGTAATTCTTTTTATCTACAGAGATGAGTTTTATAACAAAGAAAGCCCAGAAAAAGGTATAGCTGAAATCATCATCGGTAAACAGCGTAATGGCCCAATGGGCGTAGTAAAACTTGCCTACTTTCCCCAGTATACTTCTTTTGGAAATTTAGACCCTAATCTCCGTTTTTCTTAATGACTAAAATAGGTACCGGGGAGTTAGCAATTATTTTTTGAGCAGCACTCCCGATAAGTTTCTTCCCCGTCTCTTCGTCAGCTCCTATCGCAAGTAGAGTGGCCCCAAGATTTTTAATGATGTTTACGATAACTGCATAGGGTTCTCCTTTTTCTATAAAGACCCGAGGTTTTAGGCCTAATGCCTCGATTTCCTTTACAACAGGGTTTAATTGGTTAGAAATTTCTTCTTTTAATATGTTTAAAAGTTCTTCTTCTCCTATGATAGATTCAGGAGGAAGTTGAATAACTGAAGCAATATCCAAGGTAGCGCCATACGCCTTAGCTATCTTTGCTGCCCGTTTAACTGCATTGTTACCAGGGATTGACCCATCTGTAGCTGCTAGTATTTTTTGGATCTTTAAAAGAGTTTTTCTGGGTATTATAAGTACGTCTATAGGACTGTCGTTGATGATTTTAGCTGCGGTACTTCCTATAAGGATTTTTTCAAAACTGGTAGCTCCTCTACGTCCTGTTACTATAAGGTCGCAGTTGTTTTTGATGGCTACCTCTATCACTTTTTCACAAGGTTTCCCTTCTTCTAAAAAGGTTTTTAGCTCCATCTGGTTTTCTTCAGCAAGCATTTTAGCCTCTTCCAAGGCTTTTATGTATGTTTTTTTGATATTCTCTCTAACATGTCCAAAGATAGAAAGAGAACTCACCAACCCTTTATAAGGAGGGATAACACTTACAGCCATAAGCTCTATACCTTCGTTCTTAGCGAAGGTTAACGCCTCTTCAAAGGCATGTTTACTTGCGTCTGATCCATCAAGTGCAACTAGTATCCTTTTAAACTTACACATTTCCTACCCCCCTTTTTAAACTTACGTATATTTTTTAATTTTTATAAAAAATTAAAAAATAGTCAAGATAAAACTGATATTTTGTAGGTTAAATTTTGAAACTTCTTACTTAATCTTACATCATACAAAGAAAATATGGCATTGATTTTTTTGGAGAGAAAACAGAAGAGAAGATAAACTGAAAGCCCCTAAGGGGTCTCCTTAGGGGCTGAGAAGTAGAGAGTTGTTATTCTTCAGGTTTTTTAATCCAAGGCATCATAGCACGAAGTTGTTTTCCTACCTCTTCTATCAGATGTTCTTTTTCTCTTTTACGGAGAGCGTTTAATACAGGTCTTCCGGCTTGGTTTTCAAGAATCCACTCTCTTGCAAATTCACCTGTTTGAATCTCTTCAAGGATTCTTTTCATTTCAAACCTTACATCTTCATTGATGATCCTTGGACCTCTGGTAAGGTCTCCGTATTCAGCGGTATCACTGATAGAATATCTCATGAAAGAAAGTCCTCCTTCATAAATTAAGTCTACGATAAGCTTAAGTTCGTGAAGGCATTCAAAATAAGCCACTTCAGGCTGGTATCCAGCCTCTACCAGAGTTTCAAAGGCTGCTTTAATAAGTGCTGTAACTCCGCCGCAAAGTACCACTTGTTCCCCAAAAAGGTCTGTTTCAGTTTCTTCTTTAAAAGTAGTTTCTATCACCCCAGCTCTGGTTCCTCCTATTCCTTTCGCATAGGCTAAAGCCTTTTGAAAAGCCTCCCCTGAGGCATCCTGGTGAACTGCTACCAAGCAAGGAACTCCTGCGCCTTTAGTAAATTCTCTTCTAACTAAGTGCCCAGGACCTTTAGGTGCAACCATAGCTACATCCACATCAGCCGGAGGAACGATCTGGTTGTAATGGATGTTAAATCCATGAGCAAAAAGTAACATTTTATTAGGAGTTAATACGGGCTCTATTTCGTTTTTATAAACCAATGGCTGGTCTTGGTCTGGGAGAAGGATCATGATGATGTCAGCTTTCTCGCAAGCTTCTTTAACTGAAAGAGGTGCAAATCCATCTCTTTTAGCCCTTTCATAACTTTTCCCACCTTTTCTTACCCCAACTATCACGTTTAAACCAGAATCTCTTAAATTTAAGGCATGAGCATGCCCTTGACTCCCATAACCTAAAACTGCTATAGTCTTTCCCTTTAAAACCTCCAAACTTACATCCTCGTCTCTGTAAACCTTCATAAAGCACCCCCTAAATAGATTTTAAAGTGTTATTTTAACACTTAATCCTTTTTTGAAAATTTTAAACCTCTTAAATGTTAAGAAAAAACTACTTAGAATAAGGCTCAAAGTATTCGTAGGTATTCTGTTCTTTTTTGTCAGAAAATACGTATATCCATAAATGATGTATCAGATAAAGAGGATATTTTTGATTGCCATAGGTCTTTTCTCCAGAACGAACCTTAACAGTTATGACCCACCATCCAGGGTGCTCAAAGGAAACTACAAAAAATCCGTTTTTTGAAAGTCGAACCTTATTTTTAAGATAAGGATAGTTTATCTGGCCATAGCTGTCTTTAGGAAGGTCTTCTTCATGTAAAAACACAGGAGAAAAGTGTTCAACCTCTACTTCACCTGAGGATAAGGGTTTGTTTTGATACCAAACTTGTCCCCAAAAAACTCCATGTTTTTTAAACCCATAAGGTCTGGTATAAGGTTTGATTTCTAAGTCAAAGTTACAAAGGTTTTTCTGATAGGTTTCCTTTACCACATGAAATGGAGTTTTGACTAAAAATTTACCTACGATTTTGTCTCTTAACAAAGTATAATCACTTTCCAAACAAAGAAGATGGTCTCCTTCGTTACTGGGAGAAAACTTGAATTTATAACCTACCCTTTTGGTGTTAAGTGAACGGTCAAAAAATTCGGTTTTTAAAAAAGTAGGTTTTTCTGTTGTCCCATTAGGAAGGAGAATATAAAGGTTTTTAGGGGTTTTAAGGTCTAAAATTAACCCAAAGGCAGGCTCTGCTGCCCCTACATAGAAAATTTTTTCTTTTTTTAGGGCTCCATAATTATCAGGAAGGCTGATTAAAAAGACTTTATACCCAAAACTTATTTCAGGGAAAAAAGAAAAGATTAAAAGAAAAAGTAATCCTAAAAAAGGCATTTCTTTTTAGGTGAACCTGTTAAGTATCCAGGAGATGATCGCACTCTTTAGTTGAAGTTCCTGTTCAGGGGTAAGGCTTGTTAACCAATATTTTATCCATTTTTGTAGTCTGTTTACATGAATCTTTGGAGGTTTATCTCCATAGACTAGTTCTAAAGCTTTTAGATACCAGATAAAGATGGCTTGGAGTGGCATGAACCTGTATTCTAAAGTAATAGGATAAAGAACTTCATAAAAAGCACGGTTAGCAAACTTTTTATCTTGTTCGCTTGAGATTTTTCTGATGTGAAGTTTGGATACCGTGGTGGGTCTATTATCTACTTTTTCTTCTAATTCTTTCAAAGCCTCTAAGTTTTTTTCTAAAATCATTAATTTGTCTTGATTTTGTCTTATGATCTCGTCTTGGAGAGCAAGTAAAGCTAACGGATTTTCCCTTTCTTTATAGTATTTTGCCAGTTTCTGCTTTAATACAGATTTACGTGAGCGTCCACCCATAATCTCTCCCTCTTTAAAAAATTACCCCTTTTTCTATAAAACCACATTTTAGTTTTTTTTCAACTGGTTAATCCATAGATAGAGATAAAAAGCTGATAACACTTGCTAACCCTAAGAAAGCAGTTTCTGCTCTTAATACATACGGACCAAGGGATAAGAATAGAAATCCAACTTTAGATAGCAGCTCCTCCTCAGTTTTTTCAAAACCGCCTTCAGGTCCGGTTATAAATACAACGGTGTGGGTTTCCTTAAGTTTTATGCATAACTCTTCTACTTTAAGAGAAGAATCTAAACCTCCTACCAATTTAAGGCTTTCCTTCCAAGGAAAATCTTTTAAGAAAGCCTTTAATTCTACCGGAGACAATATCTCAGGCATAAATAGCCGTCCCGATTGTTTTAACGCTTGTTTCGCTTTATTTATAAGACGGGGAATTAGATTTTTAGAAGGTTTAGCCACACTAAATCTGCTGTAAAAAGGGACAAAAATATCTACTCCAAGCTCTGTACCTTTTTCTACCAGCCACTCGGTTTTTTCTTTTTTTAAAACAGGTAGTATTCCGATAACCTTAGGTGTCCTTGGTTTTTCTTCTCTTAAAAGTTTTAAGATTTGAACCCTAGCTTTAAGAGTTTTTCCGTCTTTTACAATCTCTTTAATTTCAGCCTCAAACTCTTTGCCTTGTCCGTCTATTAGAAAAAGTCTGTCTCCTTGTTTTTTTCTAAGTACTTTAATTAAATGAAAACTCTCTTCTTCTGAAAGAAAACCTTCTTCTCCAGAAAATTCAAAGAAAAATCTATTCCCTCCTTGAAGGTTCATAAAATCTATAATACAATAAATTTTGATGGAGTCAAAAGAGCCTAATATTATCATATACAAAGCCAGTGCAGGAAGCGGAAAGACTTATAATTTAGCCTTAAACTACCTTAAGTTTATCTCTCAAGAAGGAAAGGATTCACTCAAAAAATTTCTTGCGATCACTTTTACCAACAAAGCTGCTTTTGAGATGAAACAAAGGATAATAGTGTTTTTGAAAGAGATAATAAAACAAACAGAAAGAGGAAAAACTTTAAGCTGTCAGCTTAATCTCTCACCTGAAAAAGCAAAAGAAATCCTAAATCACCTTTTTTTAAATTACGACCACCTTCAGGTTAAGACCATAGATAGTTTTCTGCTAACCTTATATAAGGCTATCTCGTATGAGGTAGGTTTGGAGCCAGATTTCAGGGTAAGTACCTATCTTAGAGAAGAGCTTATAGAAAAGGCTCTTACCGATTTTTACCAACAAACAGAAAAAGACCAGGAGTTAAAAAAAATTTTAGAAACTTTTGTGGAAATTCTAATTACAGAGAAAGAATTTCTTAAGCTCAATTTTAAAAATAGTCTAATTTCCGAATTAAAAAAACTTCTGGAAAAACTTACTTATCATAAAGAGGTTTTAACCTTTTTGAATAGCTTAAACAAGGATGATGATAACGAATTAGATAGAGAAATAAAAACCTATTTTGGATTTTATTCTATCTTAAAGGACTTCCTAGAAAGGACTTTTTTTCGAGAAAAAGAGCTTGTTATAGGATTTTGGAAAGAAAAAATAGCAGATATTTTGTTTAAAGAAGAAGATGGACTTCTTCCTTGGGTATATGTCAAGCTTGGAAGCCTTAAAGGGGTTATTATAGATGAGTTTCAGGATACGGACCGGCTTCAGTGGGAAGCGTTGAACCCTATCATAGAAGATTTAATAAGTAAACAGGGATTTTTAATCTGTGCTGGAGATCCTAAACAGTCTATCTTCCAATGGAGAGGGGCAGATCCTAAACTTTTTGAAGAGGTTTCGCAAAATTTAACTCTGCGTTCTTACAATGTTAAAGAAGAAGTTTTAGACCACAACTATCGTAGTAGTAAAACAATAATAGAGTTTAACAACCGATTTTTTAATAAACTCAACGAAGACCACATAATTCATGAAATTTTGACAGAGCTTGTTTTTTCTAAATCAGACCGAGGATCAGACCGAGGAGAGGAAAAGGATAAAGTTCTTCAAAACCTTATAAGTGAGTTTAAAACCAATTTTAAGCATGTCCTTCAAAATCCATCAAATACACAACAAGGAGAAGATAAAAGTAGAGTTGAGATACGAAGGTTTAATATTGATGAATCATCCGAAAATAAGGCTATAGAAAAGGCAAAAGAAGAGGTTCTCAACATTTTAAACGAGCTTAAATCTCAAGGAGAATTAAGGGATGTAGCTATCTTGATGCTAAAAAACGAGGAAGTAGCAGATTTTTCTTCTTTTCTTATTTCTCAAGGTTTTAATGTATTAGCCACCTCTTCTTTGCATTTAAAGGAGTCGCTGGTGGTAAACGCCTTAGCGTCTTTACTTAAGTTTATAGCCTATCCAGAGGACGAGGTCGCTCTTGCAGGGTTTCTTTCAAGTGCTATTTTCCCTGAAGGAAAGGAAATTTTAGAAGAATACCTAAATTGGATTTTAACTAAATCTTATTTAAGGCTTGTAGCGTTTTTGAAAGAACATAGAAAAGAGTTTTGGGAAACACAGATATTGCCTCTTTTGGATCTAAAGAAAGATGCCTCTTTGTATAAAACCTGTATAGAGATAGTTAAAAACTTAGAAATAGAAAAGAAATTTTCGACAGAGATAACAGCACTTTATAAATTTTTGACGGTGGTTTTTAATTTAGACAGAAAAGGAGAAGGTCTTGAAGAATTTTTATTATACTGGGAAAAATATTCAGAAGATGAAATGGACATCCCTGAGATGGAAGATTGCATAAAAATTTTAACCATTCATAAAGCCAAAGGGTTAGAGTTTGAAACGGTGATTTTACCATTACTCTGGAAAGAAAAAACGTTCGTTACAGACTTAAGGTTGGTATTTTACAACGGAAAAGTTTTTTATGGGAAAAAAACGGAGCTTCCTGAAGAAGGTAGATTAGGCTGGTATTTAGAAAAAGCTAAAAATCGGCTTGAGCTTTTGAACTTACTTTATGTTGCACTTACCAGGGCTAAGAAAAATTTGTTTGTTCTCCTTCCAGACCCTATAGAAAAAACCAAATTTTCTCCTTTGGTAAAAATATTTAAAAAGGTTTACGACCTTTTGGAAAGGGAAAATTTGGAAAGCAGTAATTCTTTAAGTTCATCAAAGCTTTCTACGTAATAATCTGCGTTAAGGGCTCGGTTTTTAAAAGCTACCAAGGAAACTTTACAGGCTTTACAAAGGGCTTCATCTACCTTAGAATCTCCTACATATAAAGTTTCCTTAGGAGAAGTTTTAAAATGTTCTAAAATCTGGAGAAGGGCTCGAGGGTTGCTTTTGGGAACGATGCTTGCATCCATAACATAATCAAAATAATCGGTAAGGTTGAAGTGAGATAACAAAGGATAGGTGGAAGTAGTACGGTTGGTGCATAAAGCAATGTATAAATAATTTTTGGCCCAACTTAAAAATTCCTTTACTCCTTTTTCCATAACTAAATAGTCAAAAAAAAGGGAATAAGAAACCTCTTTTTGGATATTTTTAGCTAAATCAAGTTTGTCTGGCATGTTTCTGAAAAGATAGGCTAAACATTCGTTGACTGAATGCATATGGATAAATTCTATCTCTTCAGGACTCATAGGAGGTCTTCCGACCCTTTCAAGGATATAGTTATAGAAATAAGTATTGGCCTGTTTTGAATCAAAAAGCACTCCATCACAATCTAAAACCAAAAGTTTGATTTTATTCATAACCCTTTACTTTTTTCTGTTAGTTAGATAATCTGTAATGAAAAGGAGCATTTGTTTGTAAATATTTTCTGGTAATCCATTTAGGGTATCTTTAGCTTTATTTATATAGGATAAAGCTTTTTCTTGGGCAAGCTTAAATCCTTGATTTTTCTCTATAAGGTTTTTAGCTTCTTCGAAAAATTCCTCCTTAGGCTCAGGGAGATTTAACAACTCTAAAAGCCTTTTCTGATCCGCCTCTGAGGCTTGCTTTAAAGCATAGATTACCGGTAAGGTGATTTTTCCTTCCTTAAAATCTCTTCCCAAGTCTTTTCCTGTTTCAGTGCTTAAGTAGTCTAAAAGGTCATCTATGATTTGGAAAGATAAACCTAAATACTTCCCAAAAATTTTTAGTTTTTCTCGTTCCTTGTTAGAAGCTCCTCCTAAGATCGCTCCTACTTCACAACAAGCAGAGATAAGAGCTGCAGTTTTTCTGAAAATAATTTCTTCATAAAATTCTTCCGAAAGGTTTGTTTGATAAAGATTTAAGAGCTGAAGGACCTCTCCTTCACTCATGATAAGGGTGGTTTCAGTAATAATTTCCATAATCTCAGGGTTTCTTAATTCACTGGCAAGTTTTAAAGCCTTAGCATAAAGGTAATCACCTACTAAAATGGTAGCTTGATTGCCCCAAAGATTTCTTGCAGCCTTTCTTCCCCTTCTAAACTCTGCTGAATCTACTACGTCATCGTGAAGAAGGGTTGCTGCATGTAAATATTCAAAAAGAATAGAAGACCGATATAAAACCTCAGAAACAGAAGGAGAGAAAAGTTTAGCACAGATTACGGTAAGAAGAGGTCTTATCCTTTTCCCACCTGCAAAGAGAATATACTCACTTACTTGATTGATAAACGGTACTTGAGAACTAAGAAAATTCTTTAGAGCTTCTTCTATTAAAAGGAGTTCTTTTTTGATTTCTTCGACAATCATCTTACTTTTTACACTTTTTGTGGAATTATAAAGCATAAACCTCTTTTTGACAATCATAATTTCTAAAACAAAAAAAAATGAAAGAAAATTTTTAAAAAATTAAAAAAAAAGATATTTAATAAAAATATTTGCTCATATTAAACTAAAAAACATGTTAAACGCCTTTTAATTCTATTGACTTTAATCCTTAATTGTTTAATAATTTGAAAATAATTAAATAATGTAGGTTTAACTAATGTAGGTAAAATAATTCAACTGAAAGGAGGGTTACTATGGAGCTTTATTTTAACAGGCCTATGCCTCATGGTGGGCGGTTGGTAGAAAGGGTTCTTAAAGACAAGAAGGCAGCTAAAAAGATCGTCCAGGCTTGTGAAAAGGCTGGTGCTGTTTATGACATCAAGCCTACCTTGCACTACAAAAGAGGCACACCTGTCAGAAACGTTTATCGTGAGATTATGTCTGTCTGTTATGGATTTTTTAGCCCTGTAGAAGGTTCTATGACCTCTGCTGAGTTAGAGTCTGTTCTTTCAAAAAGAAGGTTGTTAAGTGGTTGGATTTTCCCTTATCCTATTCTTTTTGACATTTCCAAAGAAGATTATCAGAAACTTGGGGTTGATGCTGGAGATAGATTGCTTCTCAGGCTTAAAGGTAAGCCTTTTGCAATTTTAGACATCGAAGAAATTTATGAAATCGACCCTGCTGAACTTGCAGACAGAACTTTTGGTACTCCTGAAAAAAATCCTGAGGTAGTGAGAGAAAAGTTTGATGATAAACATCCTGGTTGGGTTATTTACAGAAGTCATCAGCCTATCATTTTGGCTGGAAAGTATACCATCATTAACGAGCCTATTTTTAAACCTCCTTTCGACAGATTTTGGATTCCTCCAAGAAAGTGTAGAGAGATTTTTGACGAAAGAGGTTGGAGAACTGTGATCGCTCACCAAACAAGAAACGTGCCTCATGTTGGACACGAGATGCTTATGAAGGCAGCTGCTTTTACCGGTGATGTGGAGCCTTGTCATGGTATTTTGGTAAATGCTATTATTGGTGTTAAAAGAAGAGGAGACTATCCTGATGAGGCTATCTTAGAAGCTCATGACATGGTGAATAAGGCAGGTTATATCAAGCCTAACAGGCATCTTGTTTCCTTTACCCTTTGGGATATGAGATATGGTAACCCCTTAGAAAGTTTGCTCCATGGTATCATCAGGCAAAACATGGGTTGTACTCACCATATGTTTGGTAGAGACCATGCAGCTGTAGGTGAATACTATGATACATTTGCTACCCAGATCCTATGGCTTAAGGGTATTCCTAGCTATGGTTTTGACAAGCCTCCTACAGAGGTTGAGGGTGGCTTGCAGATTAGGCCTCAAAACATGAGGGAATTCTGGTATTGTCCAAAATGTAAGGAAATGGCTTACAGTGAAAACTGTGGGCATGACAAAGAAAAACAAAAACTCAGCGGTAGCTTGATAAGAGGATTGGTTGCTGAGGGTGTTCAGCCTCCAGCCATTATCATGAGACCTGAGGTATTTAAGACCATCGTTAAATGGTGGAAAAAGTTTAACTATCCTTTTGTTAACGAAAAATATGTACAATATAAAGAAGAGACTTTAGAAGTTGATGTTCCTGACCTTGATTAGTTAAAATTTTTAAAAACATAGGGGGTGAAAACATGGAATACATTTTAGAAGTATTTTTAGATGATTACAGGTTGGCAAAACTTAAGGGCACTCCTGTAGAGGCCAATATAGAGGCTGTTTTTGGTGGAGAGCTGAAGGTTCTTAGAGTAAAGGTAGGTGAAGAGGTAAAAAATGAGATCTTGAAAGCCTTTGAAACTGCACGAATCGACTCTCGTGCCTGTATAACCGATACTCCTGTAGCTTTCAAAAGAGCGCTTTTTGAAGAGATAGTTAATCAGAAGAGCTTAGGAGAAGAAGTGGTGAAGGCAGTTTTAGCTAACATCGGTAAGATTAAAGAGTTAGCTGCTAAAGAAGCCGAATACCTTCCTGCTCCTGAAATAGAAATTGAGTAAATAAGGTGTATGGGGAAAGGTGGACATCCTTTCCCCATTGTTCTTTAAAAAGATAGCAAAAGAAATAAAAAGATAAAAAAAGATTAATGAAGTTTTTAAGATATTTTTAAAAATTTTTGCTTATTTTCTAGAGTTGACTTTTTATTAAAGTTGTTTATAAAGATATAAAAGTTTATAAGAATAAAACCAAAAAGGAGGTTGGCTATGCCAAGTTATGTGAACCCTGAAAAGTGTGACGGTTGCAAGGGTGGTGACAGGACAGTTTGTATGTACATTTGTCCTAATGACCTTATGATTCTTGACCCTGAGGCTATGAAGGCTTACAACCAGGAGCCTGATCAGTGCTGGGAGTGTTATAGCTGTGTAAAAAGCTGTCCTCAAGGTGCTATAGCTATCAGGCATTATGCCGATTTTGCTCCATTACACGGAACTTGCCAACCTATGCGTGGTACTACTGACATTATGTGGACCATCAAGTTTAGAAACGGTGTTGTATTAAGGTTTAAGTTCCCTATCAGAACCACACCTGAAGGTTCTGCTGATCCTACGGTTGGGAAACCTGCTCCTGATCCATCTAAACTTAGTACCAACCAGCTTTTTACTCAGGCAGCTGATGGAATAGAACCTAAGAAGCCTGAAGCCGTTCTTAATAAGAAATTTGAAGTTGGTGCTCTTGGTAAGGTTGCAAAATACTAAAAAATTTAAAAAATTTTAAAAATAAAAGGAGGTGGCAACTATGCCTAAGATTTGGTTTTATAACCCTGGTTTGGCTTGTGCAGAACCTGAAATAGTAGAAAAAGAGACAGATATTTTGATTGTTGGTGGTGGAATGGCTGCATGTGGTGCTGCTGTGGAGGCCGTTCAGTGGGCCAAGCCTCATGGTTTAAGGATTCTTCTTTGCGATAAGGCTGCTATGGAAAGGTCTGGTGCTGTAGCTATGGGTCTTTCTGCTATCAACACCTATATAGGAGAAAACAAGCCTGATGATTATGTAAGAATGGTCCGTTGTGACTTGATGGGTATTGTACGTGAAGACTTAGTTTTTGATGTTGGTCGTCATGTAGATGATACTGTTCATTGTTTTGAAGAATGGGGTCTTCCTATCTGGAAAAAAGATCCTAACACTGGTAAAACGTTAGACGGAGCTGAAGCTAAGGCTAAGGGGTTAACACTAAAGAATGGTGCTCAGCCTGTTCGTTCTGGCCGTTGGCAGATCATGATTAATGGAGAGTCTTATAAGGTTATCGTGGCTGAGGCTGCTAAAAATGCTCTTGCCAGCTATGATAAGGCTGAGATCATTGAAAGATGCTTTATCGTAAGACCTTTATTAGATGCTAATGATAAGGGTCGTTGTGCTGGTGCTGTAGGATTTTCTGTCAGAGAAAATAAAATCTATATCATTAAGGCTAAGGCTACTCTTCTTGCTACCGGTGGTGCGGTTAACATTTTCCGTCCAAGGTCTATAGATGAAGGTAAGGGCCGTGCTTGGTATCCTGTATGGAACCCTGGAACTGGTTATGCTATGTGTGCAATGAGTGGTGCTAAGCTTGTTCTTATGGAAAACAGGTTTATCCCTGCTCGTTTTAAAGATGGTTATGGTCCTGTTGGTGCTTGGTTCTTGCTCTTTAAAGCTAGGGCAACCAACGCCTTTGGTGAAGACTATGTAGCCAAACACAAAGACGAGCTTAAGAAGTTTGCTCCTTATGGAGAAGCTTCTCACATCGGTACCTGTTTGAGAAACCATGCAATGCTTATTGAAATGGAACAGGGTCGTGGTCCTATTTATATGCACACTGAATGGGCTCTTCAGGAAGCCGCTGAAAAGATGGACAAGAAAGAGTTTAAACATCTCATTGCTGAGGCTTGGGAAGACTTCTTAGATATGTGTGTAACTCAGGCTGGATTGTGGGCTTGTTTGAACATCGAGCCTGAAAAAGTACCTTCTGAAATTATGCCTACCGAGCCTTATCTCCTTGGTAGCCACGCTGGTTGCGCTGGTGCTTGGGTATGTGGTCCTAATGAAGATTGGGTACCTGAAGAATATAAGGCTCCTTGGAAAGAAATCGGTCTTTACAACAGGATGACTACTATAAAAGGTCTTTTCTGTGCTGGTGACACCGTTGGAGCTTCTGGACATAAATTTTCCTCTGGTTCTCATGTAGAGGGACGTATTGCAGCCAAGGCTATGGTCCAATACTGCCTCGACAATAAAGACTATACACCTACCATCAAGGAAACCGCTGAAGAGTTAAAGAAAGAAATCTATGGTCCTTGGTATAGGTTTGAAGAATTTAAGAATGCTTCTACCCACTATGAAATCAATCCCAACTATCTCATTCCTCGTCACATCCAGGCCAGGCTTATGAAGCTTATGGACGAATATGTGGCTGGTGCCTCTACTTTCTACAAGACCAACAAGGTCATGCTCGAGAGAGGTCTTGACCTTCTCAGAATGCTTAAAGAAGATATGGAATATGCTGCAGCCAGAGACTTACATGAACTTATGAGAGCTTGGGAAAACAGGCACCGTGTATGGACTGCTGAGGCTCACCTCTTGCACATCCTTTTCCGTGAAGAGACTCGTTATCCTGGTTACTTCTACAGAACTGACTTTCCTTCTCTTGATGATGCTAACTGGAGATGTTTCACCCTTTCCAGCTGGAATCCTGAAACTAAGGAATGGACTTTAGAAACCTATCCTTACGTCCAGATCATTCCTGATCCACTTGGACCGTAAAATAATTAAATAGTAGTAAGGGAGGGGGCTTAGTCCCCCTCTTTTTTTATTTTTTCAGAATAAAGCCCTTTAGGGAAAAAGGGCTTTATTCTGAAAAAGTGTTTAGGGGGTTATAATATGAGTAAACCTATATTGGTGGTAGGTGGTGGTATAAGTGGAGTAACCGCTGCGGTAGAGGCAGCAGAGGTTGGAGCTGAAGTTATTTTAGTAGAAAAACAACCTACCTTAGGTGGAAGGGTAGCTCAACTTAGGTATTATTTTCCTAAGTTGTGTCCTCCTACTTGTGGTCTAGAGATTAACTATAGGAGGATTAAAAGTAATCCCAGGATTAAAGTATATACAATGGCAGAGGTTCTAGAGGTAAGTGGGACACCTGGGAATTATAATGTTAAAATCAAAATATATCCAAGGTATGTGAATGATAACTGTACTGCCTGTGGAGAGTGTGAGAAGGTTTGTGAAGGAGAGAGGGTAAGTGACTTTGACTTTGGCCTTTCTAAAACAAAGGCCATCTATCTTCCTCATCCTGTAGCTTTTCCTATGAAATATGTATTAGATAAAGACGCTTTGGCCCCTGGGGATTTAGAAAGGATTATGGCAGCTTGTAAATATAATGCTATAGATCCAGAAATGAAAGAAGAGATTTTAGAATTAAATGTAGGTGCTATAATCTGGGCTACCGGTTGGAAGCCTTATGATGCTACCAAGCTTGATAATTTAGGTTATGGGAAATATGCAAATGTAATCACTAATATGCAAATGGAAAGAATGGCTTCTCCTTGGGGACCTACACAAGGAAAGATTGTAAGGCCTTCTGATAACCAACCACCTAAAAAGGTGGCTTTTGTTCAGTGTGCCGGTTCTCGTGATGAAAATCATTTGCCTTTCTGTTCTTACATCTGTTGTTTGGCATCATTAAAACATAGTCTTTATTTGGCAGAACAAGACCCTAAGGCAGAATCTTATATCTTTTATATAGACCTTAGAACCCCTGGTAGATATGAGAAATTTCTAAAGAAAGCTGAAGCTGAGGCTAAGATTAATTTTATAAAGGGTAAGGTAGCTAAAATAGAGGAGGATCCTGAAACTAAAGATTTGATAGTTACTGCTGAGGATACCCTTTCTGGTAAAAAGGTTAGTCAAAAGGTTGATTTGGTGGTATTAGCTTTAGGAATGCAACCGAGTTTAGCTTCTGCGGAAATTAAGGGTATAAAGATCGATCAAAATGGATTTGTGGTTGAGGATGAAGGAATTATAAGTTGTGGTTGTGCAAAGATGCCTTTAGATGTCATGACTTCTAATGAGACTGCTACTGGTGCAGCTTTAAAAGCTATTCAAATTATAAAAAGGGGGTAAAAAATGGAAAAAATAGGAGTTTTTATATGCTCTTCTTGTAATATAGGTGATCGTTTGGAATTGGCGGATTTAGAAAATGCAGCTAAAGACCAAGGTGCTGCGGTTGTCTATACAAAAGAATTTCTGTGTTCTAAGGAAGGTAGAGCTTTTATCGAAGAAAAAATAGCTCAAGATGGGTTAGATGCTGTTTCTATATGTGCTTGTTCTCAAAGGGTAAACTATGATGTTTTTTCCTTTGATCAAGTAGCGGTTGATAGGGTAAGTTTAAGAGAAGGGGTAGTTTGGAGTAGATTTTTGGTAGGAGAAAACGGAGAGATACTAGAAGATACCGCTGAATATGTTAGTGGGGTTACTTTTAAAGACGAACTGATGGCTTTAGCTAAAGACTATGTAAGAATGAGTGTAGCTAAACTTCAAACTTACAAAAAGCCAGAGCCTTTTAAGCCTGAGGAGGAAATCTCTAAGGTTATTTTAGTTATAGGAGGTGGTGTTGCTGGTTTAACTGCTGCTTTAGAGGCAGCTAAAGCAGGTTATGAGGTGGTTTTGGTAGAAAAGGAAAAAGAACTTGGTGGTTTTGTAGCAAAGATGAAAGCTCATTGTGAGGTGAACCCTCCGTTTCAAAAGTTGGTTCCTCCTATAGTAAATGACCTTATTGCACAGGTAGAAGCAAACGATAAGATAAAAGTATATAAAGGTGCGGTTGTAACCAACATTTCAGGTGCTCCTGGTTTATTCCAGGTAAAGATAAAACAGGGTGGGAAAGAGGAGGAGATAAAGATAGGTTCTATAGTTTTAGCAGCTGGTTTCAAACCATATGATGCGAGCAAGCTTACAGATTTAGGTTACGGAGTTATTCCAAACGTGGTGACTAACGTTAAGTTTGAAGAGATGGCTAAGAATGGAGCTTTGGTAAGACCTTCAGATGGTGCTCCGATAAAGAGTGTTCTTTTTATTCAGTGTGCTGGTCAAAGAGATGAAAATCATCTTCCTTACTGTTCTGGTTTCTGTTGTTTAGCTTCTCTTAAGCAGGCTCAGTATGTAAGAGAGGTAGACCCAGAAGCTAAAGCTTTCATTGTTTATGATCATATGAGAACTATAGGTATTTTTGAGA
Source organism: Thermodesulfobacterium sp. (assembly GCF_030445475.1). Classification (NCBI taxonomy): domain Bacteria; kingdom Pseudomonadati; phylum Thermodesulfobacteriota; class Thermodesulfobacteria; order Thermodesulfobacteriales; family Thermodesulfobacteriaceae; genus Thermodesulfobacterium; species Thermodesulfobacterium sp. The sequence continues at coordinate 104,317 of NZ_JASUTP010000003.1, forward strand.
ACTTTTATAAAACTTTACAAGACGACCCAGGGGTGTTTTTAACCAAAGGTAAGGTAGTTTCTGTCACTGAGGGAGAAAACGGTAAGGTTAAGGTGTTGGTAGATGAGACCTTATTAGGAGAAAAAATTGAGCTTGAAGTTGACTTGGTAGTATTAGCTACAGGAATGGTTCCAGTTACAGCTGAAGAGTCTGTACTTAATTTAGAATACAGGCAAGGGCCAGGATTACCTGAACTTGAACTTTTTTATGGGTATGCAGACTCAAACTTCATTTGTTTCCCTTATGAAACCAGAAGAACAGGAATTTATGCAGCAGGGGCTATTCATCAACCTATGACCATTCAACAGGCGATAGAGGATGCTAAGGGAGCAGCTTTGAAGGCTATTCAATGCTTAATTGCTATTGAAGAAGGTCATGCAGTGCATCCAAGGACATGGGATTATGCTTATCCTGAATGGGATTTAAAGATGTGTACTCAATGTAAGAGATGTACTGAGGAATGTCCTTTTGGTGCTTTAAACGAAGATGAAAAAGGTAATCCTCTTCCTAATATTACTAGGTGCCGTCGTTGTGGAACTTGTTTTGGTGCTTGTCCTCAAAGAATTATTAACTTTAAGGATTATTCTATCGATATGATTTCTACTATGATTAAGGCTACAGAGATGCCTGAACAGGGATACGAACAGTACAGGCTTATGGCTTTTGTTTGTGAAAACGACGCCTTACCAGCTTTAGACATGGTTGCTTACAATAAAAAGTCCATCCCTGTAGCCTTTAGGATCATTCCTGTAAGATGTTTAGGAGCGGTTAACGTAGCTTTTATAAAAGATTCTATGAGTAAAGGGTACGATGGTATTCTTCTTTTAGGTTGTAAATATGGTGAAAACTATCAGTGCCACTTTATAAAGGGTAGTGAACTTGCTAACAGACGTATGGAAAACGTAGCTGAAACGTTGCAGCAACTTGCATTAGAACCAGAAAGGGTTACAATACATACGGTGGCGATAGACGAGTTAGATGTAGTAGTAGAGAAAATGCAAAAATTTGCTGAAGAAATTAAAGGATTTGGTGAAAACCCATTTAAAGGCTGGTAAGGAGGATAGACTATGAGTAATGGCATTTTAAAAGTAGACCCAGATTTAAAGGCCATTCAAGAGCTACAGGAAATAGGTGGTGATACTGTTAAAAAATGCTATCAATGTGCTACATGTGCTACTGTATGTCCTCTTTCTCCAGAAGAGGCTCCTTTCCCTCGGAAACAGATGATCCTTGCTCAATGGGGTTTTAAGGAGAAACTTTTAAATGACCCTGCGGTTTGGTTGTGTCATCAATGTGGTGATTGTAGTAAATATTGTCCAAGAGAGGCTCAGCCAGGAGATGTTTTAGGAGCTTTAAGGTTGTTGGTGATTAAAGAAACAGTGCCTTTAAAGTTTTTGCATACCTTTTATAACAACAGCTGGGGTATTTTGGTTTTACCTGCTATTGCTTTGTTTTTTATTCTTTTAGCAACTTTAGCTACCTTCCAGGGACTTCCCAACTTTTTTGATGCCAACTCCTTCCCTTACGGTGGTCCTACTTATGATATCTGGATTTTTCATTTGCCGGCAAGGGTTTTGATGATAGATGTGGTGTTTTTACCTCTTGCGGCATTTGTGGTGATAATGCTTGCTTCTGCGATAAACAAAGTATGGAATGCCTATGTGGATACGTATAAGATACCTCAGGCCTATAGGTATGGGATGTGGACTATTTTAAAAAATTACTTTATCCCTGCTATAGTAGAGATTTTATCTCATGCGAGGTTTAAAAAGTGTAATTCTAACCACTGGAGGGCTAATCCTCATATGTTGTTGGTTTATGCCTTCATTATTTTAGCCATTACCACAGCGATTGTTTTCTTTATGGCTGACGTTTTAGGTTTCCATACTCCATGGAATCCTCTTACTCATCCTGTTAAATGGTTAGGCAATTTTGGAGGTCTCTTGCTTCTTTATTCCATCATAGCTATAATGGTGGGAAGAGGCAAGGCTGAGGCTGAAAAAAGTGTAAAGACAAGCTATGCTGACAGTTTCTTGATCAATCTTATTTTAATCATTGGTTTAACTGGTTTTGGCATAGAGGTGGTACGGAGTATACCTTCTTTAGAATCTATAGTATCTTTAGTTTATTTAGCTCATTTGGTTGCGGTATTTATCTTATTTTTAGGGGTGGCTTATTCTAAATTTGCTCATTTAGCCTTTAGAACAACCGCAGTTATGTTTGATTTATACTATAAAGACATAAATCAAAAGATGTCTCAATAGTGTTTTGTTCTCTTGACAAAATGTAAAATTAAGTTAATTTTATAGAGACTAAAAACAAGGAGGGGTACCCGAGCGGCCAAAGGGGCCGGGCTGTAAACCCGGTGGCTTTCGCCTTCGGAGGTTCAAATCCTCCCCCCTCCACTTTTGTTTATTTTTAGAGAATAAAGCGGGCGTAGCTCAAGTGGTAGAGCATCAGCCTTCCAAGCTGAGGGTTGCGGGTTCGAGTCCCGTCGCCCGCTCGTGAAAAAAAGTTTGGGTGCCCACGTAGCTCAGGAGGTAGAGCACTTCCTTGGTAAGGAAGAGGTCACCGGTTCGAGTCCGGTCGTGGGCTCCAGTTTTTAAACCTATTTTAGGATAGGAGGAAGGGAAGATGGCTAAGCAAAAGTTTGAGAGGAAGAAGCCGCATTTAAACGTGGGGACGATTGGGCACATAGACCATGGTAAGA
>NZ_JASUTP010000034.1:0-13714 GCF_030445475.1 Thermodesulfobacterium sp.
GGAGTTAAGGGAGCTCAGGAGGGCAAGATATGGAGAAGAAAAAATTAGAATTATTACAAAAGAAGAAAAAATCCATACACAATTTTCTTGACACTATGGATTATAAACCTCTTTTTTTAAAATTATTAGAAAACAAGCTTTCTCGCCAGGAATTTATTTCCTTATCAACAAACATCCAAAGGATTCTCAAAAAAACTTTTAAAACCTATTTTGACCATAAAACAGAGTCTCTTTTTAAAAAATATTATGGCTCTGATTATCTTCAGGTATTAACCCAAGAAATATTTTTGAGGTTTTTGGATAAAAAAGAAATGATAAAAAATCTTGAGGTTATACATGAAAAATATATTTTTACCACAGCAAAAAATTTAATCTACTATCATCTTACGTCAGAATTTAGTTCTGTAAAAAAAGAGATAAATTTAGAGGATATGAAATTACAAAACGAGACAGACCTTAAAGATAAATATAAAGTTGAAGAAAGGTTACCTCAATATGTATTAGATTATCTTGAGAACATCAAAGCTATACAAATCGTTAATGTTATCAAGAAAACCCTTAGCAAAAAAGAACTTGAAACCCTATGCTGTTACATATATAAACATATCTATCAAAAAGAAGTTCCCACTAACACCAAAAAAGAGGTGCATTATAAGAGATGGGAAAGGATTAAAAACAAGCTAAAAAATGTTTTTGAAGAGCCTTTTCAAGTGGAAGAAATTCCAGCGGTGAAAGTATTTGAGATGATTAAGTCAGAAATCTGCGAAAAAATCTATTATAAATAAAATAAAAAGAAAAATTTTTAAAACATTATTGGTGGATTAATGATTAAAAAAAATGTTTTAGACCGGGAGTATAGGTTATATAAAAGTCTGTTGAAAAAAGAAGAGGTTCTTTTCTCTTTTGAAGGTGGGGACATTAGTGTCGGAGATTTAAGACAGCTTGGGCTTTTCCCTCCAATTTATGTAGTGGTTGTCGACGAGATAGAATTCTATAACGAAAGACTATTCAAGTGCGTAGTTTTAAGCGAAGAAATAGCTCTTGCTTACCTTAAGGACACTCCAGTTATTAAACTTCACAACTTTAAGATGGTCCTTGCCTGTCTTCCTTTTTGGGTTTATCTGATGGAAGATTTTTTGAAAAATTTCTCTATGATTTTAGGAAAGGTTAGCAACTTTGAAAAGTTAATAGAGTATGCTGAAAAAACCTCTATTCCAGACAACCTTCAGGGAGAATACATAAGACTTGAGATGTCAAGACTTGCTCCGTATAACACCTTTAGTTTGCTTAATTTCTTAGATACCCTTTCTTCTTACGAAGAAAGTTTTCAAGCAATAAAGGTAGACTATCAAGTGTATAAAACTTTCCAAGAATATGCTTTTTCTCAGGCTGCAACCTCAAAAAACGTTTTTAAAGGGAAAAACTTTTTTGCATTTTTAGAAAGAAAAGACGATGAAGCTAAACTAATTTTATATCTACCTCAACATGCCATCGGTAAAAAAGTAAAGATTACCTTTAAAGACAAGGTGTTGTTTGAGGGGGAATTAGAAACAGATAAACTAATCATAGAGCCTTTGCCGTTTTCTCTTGATTATTCTATCCTTGAGGAGGAGCTTGATGTTCAGATTTGAAGATTTTGAGCCTTCGCATTTTCTCGAATTCCTAAAACAGGGTCTTTTAGACGAACACATTAAAGAGATATTAGAAAGATTCTATCTGTTTTCTCCCAAGCTACAGTTTGAAATTTTGCTTTATTTAAGAGAAAGATTAAAAGACGTGGTTAGTCCTTCTTTTTTAGCAAAAGGTTTAAGCATAAAAAAAGAGGATGCAGAAAGGATTATCAAAGGAGAGGGAAAGATATGTGAGATAATCGTAGCAGGAAAAGAACAAAAAACCCAGAAAATTTCCTGTAGCCTTGTAAAGGCTTTGGTGATACCAGAAACTTCTAAGGTTATAACCAACTTAGAACATCTAAAAAGAAAACTTTCTATAATTAAAAAGCTTGTAAACCAAAACTTTGCAGTTTTCTTTGAAAGTTCTTTCGGAGGAGATAGTTTCATGCTTCCTCTTGCGGTGACTTTGAGTATAAAAAAAATACCTGATGACCTGAGATTTACTGGAAAACTAAATTCAAAAGGAGACATTCTGGATGTTGATTTTATCCAAGAAAAAGTTTCTTTTGCACAATCTAACAACTTAAGGCTTATAACCCCTCTTCAGGTAAAAAAGTTTGATACCATCAAAAAGTATCTTGAAAAGGAAGCCTGGGATGTCCCCTTTTATGTTACTTCTTCAGGGAAAGAAGAAGTTCACTCTTTTTTAGAGGTTTACAAAGGAGAAAAAGAGTTTGCGGAGTTTCCTATCTTAAAAGGGGTTGAGTTGTTTTACGGACTTTCTGAAGAAGATTTTTACATGATTACTGGACAACTTCAAAAACAAGAAGATTGGGAAAGGGTGAGCCAGGAGTTTTATTATAAAATTTATAAAATAAGGCATTTTCTTCCTGGAGTCAAAACCTTTCATCTTGGTTTTAGGACGGCAAGCGCCCTTTCTTTTGCCCTTGGAGTTCTTTTTTCTCACTTTGACCCTTTCGTTGTTTATCATTATCAAGTTTTAGATGGAGTTGCTACCTACCACCCAATAGAAGTCTTAACTCCAAGGACCCTCAAAGAAAGGATTTCAGAATTTAAACTGATAAACCCAATCTTTGAAGATAAAGGTGAGGATTTGGTTGTGATTCTTAATTTTTCACATCATGAACTGACTGCAGATGTAAAAGCCTATGTAGCCAGTTTCTTAAAAGACCCTTCGTTTGTCATTTTAGAGTCTGAATACAAAGGAAACTTACCGGTTGAGCTTTTTCATCAAGTAGCAAAGGAATCTGCAAGTTTTTTACAAAATATAAGGGAGAAAAAGTCTTTTAAGAGTTATCATTTCTTCTTTTCCTGTCCGGTGGTAATAGCTTTTATGATTGGAATAGCTTTTGGACATTATGTAGATGGCTTTATGTATAATTTTCAAAAAGGCACAGCCCTTTATGAGCCGGTTTTAAGTTTTAAATTTTTACGAAAAATTCGCGAAACTGATGTCAGATTTTGAGGAAGTAGAATGTTATATAATATAATAAAAAGATGTTATTAACAAAATGTTATTAACAAAGCGGGAGGCTTTAGGATGGGAAAAGACCCACTTCTGTATAGAGTTGTGTTAGCAAGCCTTCTTCACGATATCGGTAAAATTTATCAACGCGCAAAAATCTTTTTAGATTCAGACGTTAAAAATCAGGAAAACCAAGAACTGTACCAACCTTTTTATAAAGGAAGATATACCCATGAGCATGTTTTATATACCCACTATTTCATAGAAAAATTTAAAAATCTTATCCCTTCCTATTTTTTAAAATATAGCTCAGAAAAAGATTCTTTGATCAATTTAGCGTGTAAACACCACAAGCCAGACTCTGAAGAGCAATTAATAATTACTGAAGCTGATACCTTAAGCAGTGGATACGAAAGAAGAAAATACGATGAAGATATTCCGTCAAAAATTCCTGCTGAAAGCAGACCACTTCTTTGTCTTTTTGAAGACTTGAGTTTAAATGAAAATTGGGTAGAAAACAAGGAAGAGAACTTTAAGTATGCCTATGATCTGGCAACACTTAATCCTGAAGTTATTTTCCCTAAGGCAAAAGATAAAATTTCTATAAACAGCGATAGTTATAAAAAAATAATCAACGAATTTGAGGATAGTCTTAATAAACTATCTGAAATTACCAGGAAGTTAGGTTTGAATGAAGAACAATGGTTAGAGGGGTTAAACAATCTTTTGATGCATTATCTTGTTTTTGTCCCTTCAGCCACGGTTACACAAACGGAAGACCATAAATTTGTAGAAATCCCAAGTGATGTTTCGCTTTACGACCATCTATACTTAACCGCAAGCCTTGCCTCAGCCCTTTATTTATATCACAAAGAAACTAACAGCCTGAACGAAAATTCGATTAAAAATCGATCGATAGAAAAGTTTCTTTTTATAGAAGGTAATTTTTATGGAATTCAAAATTTTATTTTTTCCTCTGGTGGTTCTACTCGCAAATATGCTGCCAAACTCTTAAGAGGACGCTCTTTTTATGTATCTTTATTGAGTGAACTTTCTGCCTTAAGAATTTTAGAAAGGTTGGGATTATCTTTCTGTTCAGTTCTTTTCAACAATGGAGGTAAGTTTTTAATCCTTGCTCCCAATTTGCCCGATACCTCTCATACTTTAAAAGAGGTTGAGGAAGAAATTAACACTTGGTTATATGAGCACTTTTATGGAGAGGTATCCATAGGGATCATTTGGACCGCGGCTAAACCTGAAGATTTACTTCATCCAGAAGGTTATGTTAGCCTTATAAGAAACCTTGGAAAACTTTCTGAAGCTAAAAAATATCAAAAGTTTGACCTTTTAAAATTTGGAGGGGTTTATGAGGATTATTTCTTAGAATTTTCCGGAAGTAAAACTTGTGATTTGTGTGGTAAAAGACCTTTTAAATTCAAAATAGAGGAGACAGACGTAGAGACATGCGGAATTTGTTATGACCAAATTACCATCGGACAATCTATAGTTAAAAGAAATTTTATAGCAATTTTTAATAATAAACCAGCCTCAACCCTAAATACCTTAAAAGTCCCAATTTTCAATAATTACTTTGTTGGTTTTCTAAAAAGCAGTGATTTAGGGAAAATTGATAGCAAAAATCTATTACATCTATGGAATATAAGTCTTCCTCAAGTAGATAAAGAAGATAGCACTCAAAAAGCCTTGTATACTATTATTCCTAAAAAATTCATAAATTCATATGTTCCTAAGGACGAAAACAACTTACCCATTACCTTAGAAGAGCTGGCCAAAAAGGCTGTCAACCAAAAAGATGACGAACTTTTAGGGATATCAGCTTTAGGGGTTTTAAAATCTGACGTAGACAACTTAGGATTGCTTTTCAACAAAGGGCTAAGACCAGAGAAGAGGACTTTATCACGATACATTGCCATTTCTCGTCAATTAAATTTATTTTTTGCTTATTATCTACCCTGGATATGTTTAACAAAATCTTCCTACAAGGAGATCTATAACGTCTTTGCCGGAGGAGATGATCTATTCATCATAGGGCCATGGAACACCGTTTTAAATTTTAGTGAAGAGGTAGTAAAAGAATTTAGAAGATATACCGCATATAACACAGAAAATCTGACTATATCAAGCGGATTTGTCCTAACTAAACCTGAAATCCCGGTAATAGAATTAGCAGAAAGGTCAGAAAAGAGTTTGAAACATACAAAAAACAGCGGTAAGAATGGTATCACAGTATTTAATTGCTATGTAAAATGGGACCAATTTTTTGAACTCAACGCAAAGATTTTTGAAAAACTATCTAACTGGTATTTTAATGAATATTTTCAACGATCCTACCTTTATAAACTAAACTTCTTAATTGAAATGTATTCTATAGCCCAAAGATTTTTACAAGATCTTAAAAATACAGATTTAAAAAACCTCACCGCACTAACCTGGCCAAGCAAACTTTACTATTTTACGGTCAGGAACATAAATAAAACAAAGTTTGAAAATAAAGAAAAGTATCAAGAATTTCTAAAGGAGTTTTTGATCGACTTAAAACAAACTTTTGACCACTATGGGGAGGGTTTTCGCATCCCTCTCTGGAAACTAATCTACGAGACAAGGAGGGCAGGACATGAGTAACATCAATTTTTGGTTAGACCAAGAAAAAAAGTTAGTAAATCCAGATTTATTTTCTGAGGTGGCTAAAGAATGGGCTGAAAGGATTAAAAATGAAGGGTTAGAAAACAAAAACAAAATTACTCAGATTAGAAAATTTTATGATGAGGTCATTTTCTTCTATGATCAGGTTAAAACTGCAGACGAAGAAAATTTTCAAAGACTATTACCTTTTATTAAGATGATCAGGGCTAAAGTATATTATGCTAAAGGTAGAAATTTAATAACTCCAGCCTTTCAAGAGTTTATAGAAAAATGTTTAGATGAAGTTAAAACCAAAGAAGATTTTAAAGTATTTATGAACTTTTTTGAAGCTTTTATGGGATTTTATAGATACTTTGAAGAAACTAAAAAGTCTAAAACTTCTAGAGATCAAAAAAGAGAAAATCAGCCAAGGAGGTAAACCATGGGAAATCACATGTCTCTCAGATTAAGGAAAATTGAAGTCATAAAAGGAAAAATAGTTTTATTAACCGGGCTTCACATCGGTTCAGGTGATACTGAATTTCACATAGGAGGTGTAGACAATCTGGTAATTAAACATCCTTACACAAACGAGCCTTACATCCCTGGGTCTTCGCTAAAAGGAAAGATTAGGTCTTTACTTGAGCTTTACTATGGTATTCCTACTTATGCTTACGAGGCAGATAATAAAAGCGGTGGATTAGCCAATCATAAGATGTTAACCAAAGAAAACATCCCTGAAGATATAAAACGCAGGTGTCAGATTATTTTAAAACTTTTTGGTCTATCTGGAGCTGCAGAAGAAGTTTTACGTTATATTGGTCCCTCACGTTTAGCCTTTACAGATAGCTTTTTTACTAAAGAATATAAGGCCAAGATAAAGCAATTAAACTTACCCTATACGGAAATCAAATCAGAAAACAGGATAAACAGAGTTACAGGGACGGCAGAAAATCCAAGGTTTACTGAAAGGGTGCCTGCTGGAGCTGAGTTTGAATTTCAGGTCAGTTTTAAGGTGCTATTTGACGATGATGAAGAATTATTTGACGAAATCCTAAAGGGATTGAAGCTTTTGGAGTATGACTACCTTGGTGGTTCTGGTTCGAGAGGTTATGGAAGGATAAAATTCGAATTTGAAAGAGAAGATTTAAACCAAAGATTTGCAGAAATAGAAAAAAAATTGTTTAGTTAGTAGAATATTTAGGAGGGGGCCTTGAAGGTCTATCAAGTTATTCTCAAACCATTAACTTGTTTTGGTACTCCTATAAAGGGAGACACTCTGTTTGGGCACGTTTGTTGGCAAATAGCCTATGATGAAACTTTAGTAGGAGAACCTCTTGATAATTTGCTTAAGGATTATGACATACATCCCTTTTCGATCTTTTCTTCAGCCTTCCCTTACCACGATAACAAAATTTATCTTAAAAGACCATCCCTACCATTATATCTGCTTTTTAGCTTAGATGAAGAAGAAATCATCGCTAAAAGAAAACAACTAAAAGAAAAAAATTATTTTGTCTATACTCAGCCTTTACCTAAATTGAATCAAATTGAGTATGAAAAGATAAGTTTTGTAGCAAACGGTGAACAAGCTCGCTGTTCCATAGATAGGGTTGTAGGTAAAACTACCCAGCCCCCTTTTGGTCCCTTTGTGATTGCTAATTTTTGGTATCTCACAGACCTTGTCATTTTTGTAGGAATTCGAGAAGACATACCGGTTGAGGGAATTCTAAAAGCCTTAGAAAGAGTTGGTGAAATAGGATTTGGAAAAGATGCTACCTGTGGTTGGGGAAAATTTAAGTTAGTTGAGTATAAAGAAATTGATTTTTATGAAAAAAATCCCTCGTTTAATGCCTACTATACCCTTTCTCCTTCGGTTCCTGAACAGTCATATAAAAAAATTTACTATGAACCTTTTGTTAGGTTTGGAAGGCATGGAGATGTTTTCAGCATTTCATCTAATCCTTTTAAGGCACCGGTTTTAATGGCTGATGAAGGAGCAATTTATCTCCCAGATAAGGCAGAAAAGAAGGTTTATCTCGGAAAAGCCATTAAAAATGTCTCTACTGTTTTACCGAACTGTGTAACCCAAGGGTACTCTTTAGTTATCCCTGTGGAGGTACAGGATGAAATTTAAAATTATAAAGATAAAAGTAGAAACCTTAACCCCTGTCCACATAGGATGTGATGATTTTTATGAACCTACAAGTTTCGTAATCGATCCTGAGACCAACCATCTTTACTATTTATCCCTCTGGAACCTCATAGAAAATCTCCAAAACGACGATTGGCACGAATTAAATAAAATTTCTGAAATTAAAGGTCCAAAAGCCTTGATTGAACTCTATAAATTTTATTGCTATAGAATTTTACCTAAAATAAAAAATTTTTACATCAAAAAGGTTTTGAGAATACCTTCAGACCTTGGGAAACGATATGTAGAACTCTTAAAACTAAACCGTGATAAAGACATCTTGCAAAACTTTAACCGATTGGCTATCCCCAGGACTTACTATAATCCTTTAACAGAAGAACCGATTATTCCTGGAAGTTCTTTAAAGGGTTCTATCAGAACGGCTTATTTAGAAGCACTTTATAAACAACAATTAAAAAATGGTAAGGTAAAAATGGAAATAGAAGAAGTTATCAAAAAAATCCAAAATATTAATTTGTCTACTAAAAGGAAAGAAATTAGCCAAATAGCCCAGGAGCTTGAGAAGAAACTTTTAAACTATAAGGATGTTAAGGAGGATTGTTTTAAGTTGCTTAAATGCTCTGACCTAAGACCTGAAAGGACTGTCAATACACAAATCTTGTATCAAATCAACCTTAGTAAAAACATTGCAAATCAAGGTGGAACGCAACGAGCAAAATTATCAATACCAGTTGAAGTTATACCTAAAGGGCAAGTGTTTTATGGAGAAATAAAATTAGAAGAACCTTTAAATGGAAACATAAAACACAACATAACTTTAAAAGATTTACTTAACAGTATTAACACACGCTATGCTAATTTATTACACAGTGAATTAAAAATTTTAAAACAATATGGGATCACTTTTTCTTTTAACAGCCGTCAAGTTCAGGCCATAAGAGAAAATAAAGGGATACTTTTAAAAATTGGTAAACATTCAGGGGCAGAGGCGGTAACGATTGAAGGATTAAGGAAGATTTTGATAAAGGGGCCAGGAGGAAGAAAGCTATACAAAGATAGTGCAACAACTTTTTGGGTTGCTTCTCCAAGTAAAGAAATTTTAAATGAAGCCTTACCTTTTGGATGGGTTATGCTTTACATAGAGGAGGTTCTCGATAAACAATGAAGCTATGATTAAAATTCCCTACCGAAATTTAACCTTTGTATGTGAACCTAAAGACGAACTTTATCTTCCAGAGTTTAAAGGATCCTCTTTCCGTGGAGTAATAGGAAGAGCTCTTAGGTCTGCCTTATGCACTTTAAAAACTATGTCTGATTGTCATGAATGTCCACTTTTTAAAACTTGCTATTATGCTTATATTTTTGAGACCATACCTGATAAAACAACTCCCTTACCTTTTAACTTACACAAATACCCTTCGTTACCGCATCCTTTTGTTATCGAACCTCCAGAAACAGATAAAAAAATCTTTGCTAAAGGGGACCGGTTTGATTTAAAGGTTATTTTAATAGGGAAAGCCATCAATTATACGCCTCACTTTATTTTAGCTATTCAACTGGCTGGAGAAAACGGAATCGGTAAAGGTAAACGCAAATTTAATCTATTAGAACATCTGATAGAAGATGGTGAAATTGCGATAAATTTCTTGCTAAACCTTCAAGAAACCGAAGGTCCTTTTTCTTCAGAAACTCAAATTACCATAGAGTTTCTTACTCCTTTAAGACTAATCTATCAGAAAAAATTGGTAAAGAGGCTAGAATTTCATGTTTTAATACGCCAACTTTTAAGAAGGATCACATCTTTATATTATTTTCATTGTGAGGGAAACACCAAAAGTATACCAGCAAGGGAATTAATTTCCCTTGCCGAAAAAATAAAAACTAAACACCATGGGTTGCGCTGGTATGACTGGGAAAGATACTCCTTTAGAAAAGAGCGACGCATGCAAATGGGAGGCCTTATAGGAAAGGTTGTATTTGAAGGGAATCTATCGCCTTTTACTCCTATATTAAAAGCTGGAGAGATATTACACTGCGGTAAGAATACCAGCTTTGGTTTAGGAAAATACAGGATTGTAGAGGAGGAGGTATAGGTATGAACTTAATCTATCAAATCGGAAGGTTTGACCCAAAGTTTTTAAACAAACTAAACTTTAAAATTGAGGGAAAGGATTACTTTTCATCTTTAACCGGACTTGCTTATCGGGAATTTATCAAAGAAAACAAACAAGAAGAGGCAAAACTTGTTCTTGTTTTTCCTGCAAGTCTCTTAATAAATAAAGGTGCTATAGAGAATATACCAGAAAATTATGCTGATTTTAAACAAAAACTGAGTAAATTTTTGGATGGCGATCTTTCAGAAAAAGAAAGTTATTATAAAAATCCATATCCCTATTTTAAACTCCATCCCCATTCCAAAGAGGCAGACGGATTTACGGTTATTCACAGTTTAGGAGAGTTTGGAGGGTTTCAGTTTGATGCAACTTTTGATGAGCTCGTTTTAGAAATATTCCTTGACATAGTATCAAGGTATAGAGAAAGACCTTTTAACAAGCTTTTTATCGACATTTCAAGTGGATTGAACTTCCATGTTACTGCACTTTTAGAAGGAGCTAAGCTTTTTTATACTTTTTATAAACTACAGAATTTTTTAAAAGACCATTCACCCCTTGAAGTCTATCTAATTTTTTCTGATCCCATAATTGGTGCCCCAACTCCATCAAAAAATTTTTATGAAATCCATAAAACCAAACTTGATGTAAAAACTTTCTTCGAATATCCCCAAAAACCAGAAGGAATAAACGTTAAAATACGTGAAGATAAAATCATTTTAGAACAAACTTACGATAATTTTATTAAATCATTGGCTACTATCAATGATAAATTAGACGAAAATTTAAAACGAGAATTTAAAGAAAAACTTAATCCTTTGTTTTCATATGGTTATTTATTTTATTCTGCTATTAAAAACAACGTTCCGCTTGTATTATATACCTTTAAATATGACAATTTGGAAAAAATTGAAGATGGGATCACTTTTTTGATAACCAAAACCAAAGATTTACTTTCAAACACCTTTCAAAAACCTGCAGGTCTTGAAGTTGATAGTTTCAAAAAGGCTTTCTTTATGCTTGCCCTTTACAAGGGCATTGTAAAAGCACTAAAAGAAAAAGGTATAACTCAAAAACCTGAGGTTACGGTGGCTGAACTTAAAGCAATCTTTATAAAAGATAAACCCACCCTTTATGACTCCTTTAACCTTTTACTCAACAGTTGGTATTTAGGACGTGAATTACACAATAACTTCATCAAGGATGAAATAAAAGTTAAATTTACCAGTGAATATAAGCCTTTAACAGAATTTATAGAAGGTAAATACGAAGGAGGTTGTGATAAAGCAGACAAACGGAATTTTTTAGCTCACTGTGGTTTTGAAAGAACCTGTGTAGAGGTGAAAAAAGATGGTGAAACCATTTATTTGCGCTATAAACCAGGAAATGAAACGAAGAAAAAAATATTAGAAATATTATTTGAGATATAGGTTAAACAAACTTTTTAACAAATGGAAGAGATTCCTAAAATCGCAGTCATAACAGAAACTTACAAACACTTAAACACAGAATATCTTAAAGCTTTTCGAGGCTTTTTATGTTTTGGGGCAGAAAAAAACTTTAGTTTTTTAAACCTTCCCAACAAATTTTTGATCTTTATAGATAAAAGGTATAAAAGGACTTATCGCAACTTTAATAAAATCTTTAAAACATACTGGGGAAAACTTTTGTTTGAATATCTAAAAGCTAAAAACTTGGAGAGGGAGTATAAGAGTATAATCCTCTGGAGTTTAAACTACCGGTCGCTAAAACTTTATGGTTATAATCTGCCAAAAGCTTTTTCTTATAAAGATCTTCTTAAAGAAGCAAACCTTATAATCCAAGCTTATTACTGTTACTACAGCATCGCCTGTGCAGTCTTAACAGGTTTATTTTTTGGTGAGGTAGGATTGCCTCAAACATTACCAAAACTTGAGGAAAAACTTTATGGTCAAGACTTTCTCGATGACTTTTTCTTCCCTGTAGCCTTTACTTTTACTGTGCTTGAATCAACCAACGACCTTATATTAAAAGAACCCCCTCCGGCAGACCCAGGATTTATAGTTAAAGCATTTCTTTCTTTTCTGCTTTGGAAAGGAACAAAAGCACTGATTAAAATACCCTACGGAACTTTAATAAAACTGGGGATACCTCCCTCTTGGATATGGATTACCTTATAGTTTATGACATTTCAGACCATAAGAAAAGACGAAAGGTGGCAAGGTTACTTCAAAAATTGGGGTATAGAGTTCAGTATAGTGCGTTTTATCTTCCGGATATTAGTAAAAATAAAATCGAGGCCCTTTATGAAAAACTACAGGAAATAGTAGATAAAGATACAGACCGAATATTCTTTTACCCAGTAGACCCTCCTGAAATTTTTGAAGGTTACTTATTAGAACCCTGGAAAGTTTTTGTATTTTTTGAATAAAACTTATGAAACAAACAATTGTAATTTTCAGCGATTACACAGAAATAAAGAAAAAAGCCGGAAGGCTTTACATAGAAACTCCTAAAACTAAAGGGAGTGTTCCTGTCACTAACATAGATGGTGTTCTTGTTTTCGGTAAAGCTTCTATTACTTCTGAGGCTCTATCCTTGTGCAGTTCTAACAACATACCTGTTATTTTCTTAACTACCTATGGACTTATTAAAGGAATTGTTTTACCTCCTTATAACAGTAGCTTCCTTTATACAAGGTTAACACAGGTAAAACTAAATCTTTTTAATAGATTAGAAGTCGCAAAATATATAGTAAAAAAGAAATGTTTAGAAATAGAATCTACTTTTGGTCTGGATTTAGAGGCAATTCAACTGAACATTGAAAAAATCCAAGGTTTTTCGCAACTTTTAGGTATAGAAGGGTATGCCTCCAAATTGATGTTTAACTCCTTTTCAGAAATGTTAAAAACAACTGAGTTTACTTTTACCGAAAGAACCTATAACCCACCCCCAGATGAAGTAAATGCTTTACTAAGTTTTGTTTATATCTTAGGATATAATTTATCCATCGGAACGATTTTGATAAAAGGATTTGATCCCTATATTTCTTTTTTGCATGTTAAAAAAGGAGCTCATGCAGCCTTTGCCTCAGACGTATTAGAGATATTAAGACCAAAACTTACTTATTTTGTAGGACAACTTATAAGAGAAAATGAAGTGTTAAAAGAAGACTTTGAAAAACGAGATAACGGATATTTTCTTAAAAAACCGGTGTTAACCAAGATACTCGATAGATTTAATTTAATGAAAGAAAAGCTAACAAATTCAATAAAAGAATTTTTAGCAGAGTTGGAAAAATTTAAAGATGATTAGGTTATGAGAGTGATTTTATACGATTATCAAACAGAAAAAGTTAGGAATAAAGTGAGAAAAAATCTCAAAAAAATAGGGATGCATGTGCAATGGAGTGTTTTTGAAAGTGAGGAAGAAATTAAAAAAATAGAGAAAATTCTTTTTGAGGAAGAGGGCGAGTATAGAATAGCTGTTTTTAAAGTTAAATCCAAGTCTGAAATATTAAAGATAGGAAAAAATTGGGAAACTATAAAAACTTTATATTGATGAGACAGTTTTTATTAGAAACAAGCTTGCTTTGTAAAAATTTTATATTATAGTTTTTAAATATGGCTTAGGTCTTTGACAAGAGAATAGGCTACGGGGCAGGGGTTGAAGTTAAGTTGTTAGTTTTTTAAGGGGATGGTATACCCTTTTCAAGGGTGTGTGTACA
>NZ_JASUTP010000035.1:0-13409 GCF_030445475.1 Thermodesulfobacterium sp.
TAATGGGGACAGTGGCTGGAGCTGCGATGAAATAAAAGATTAGAGGGTAAAAACAGCCTTAGCCTTAAACTTTTTTACCATAGGAAAACTTTTGATTTCGATTTGATATTTATCAGATAGATTTTTGATAAAGTTTGGGAAGGTTTCTTCTGAAGGGAGGACTACGGTAAACCAGAAGTTAAGTCTATGTTCTCTGAGATAGGCATGGGTAACCTCTGGCAGTTCTGCTATTTCATAAACTATGTTTATTCTTTCTTCTGGGATAGAAGTTCCACATAAACAGGTATAATACCCCAATTTTATCGAGTTGACTGTGGCTCCAAAATGCCTAATAATTCCTTCTTTTTGAAGGTTTTTTAAAAATTCTATTATTTCTTCCTCTGAAAGGTCGAATTTTTTAGCCAAAGTTTCAAAAGGTTTTTCTTCTATAGGGAATTCTTGCTGTAATAGGTTTAGCAGGTTTTTTTTATCTTTTTGAGAAAGTGAAAACTTTTTTGCCATTTGTTTTTATCCCTTCTTTTAAGATTTGATTTTCTATGATAATATAAAAATCGATTGTTTACAACGGAGGCTTGAGATGGAAATAAAGGCCAAAGAAATTTTTGAACTTCTGCCTCATCGTTATCCATTTTTGTTAATAGATAAAATTTTAGAGCTTGATAAAGAAGGTAAATACATAAAGATGTTGAAAAATGTAACCATAAATGAGCCTTTTTTTCAGGGACATTTTCCAGGTAATCCCATAATGCCTGGTGTTTTGATCCTGGAGGCTATGGCACAAGCAGCAGTTGCTGGACTTAAGTTTATTTTCCCAGAGTATAAAAATAGCCTTTTTGTGTTTGCAGGGGCTGATAAGGTAAGGTTTAGGCATCCGGTTTATCCTGGAGATACCTTAATCTTAGAAGCCAAGGGGTTTAAAAAGAAAGGACGTATTATTAAAACCTATGCGGTGGCTAAGGTAGGAGAAAAAGTAGTGGCTGAGGCAGAGTTAATTGCAGGTTTGAGAGAGGAGGACTAAAATTTATGGCCAAAATACATCCTACTGCCTATGTAGATCCCTCTTCTGAGATAGAAGAGGGTGTAGAAATAGGACCTAATGTTTATATTGGCCCAAAGGTTTTTATAGGCAAAGGCACCATCATCAAGCCATATTCTTACATAGAAAAAAACACTAAAATTGGAGAAAACAACATAATCGGTCCATCTGCGGTTATTGGAACAGACCCTCAGCATTTAGGATACAAAGGAGAAGAAACCTTTGTAGAGATCGGAAACGGTAATATTATCAGAGAGTTTGTTACCATCCATAGAGGGACTCCTTATGATGATGGCATTACCAGGATAGGTAATCATTGTCTTTTGATGGCCTATGTGCATATAGCCCATGATTGCAAGGTAGGGGATCATGTGGTGATGGCAAACGCCGCAACTTTAGGAGGACATGTAAGGGTAGGTGACCGAGTGGTTATGGGAGGTTTTTCAGCAGTACATCAGTTTTGCAGAATAGGGGCGTATGCTTTTGTAAGTGCTATGACAGGGATAGACAAGGATGTGCCTCCTTATGTAAAGGTTTTTGGAGTCCCTGGGAAAATTCAAGGGATTAACTTGGTTGGATTAAGAAGGGCTGGTTTTACTAAAGAGGATATAAGAAAAATTTCTCAAGCCGTGGGTTTTTTTCTTGACGCACCAGTTACGATAAAAGAGGTGGTTCAGGAGTTGCGTGAAATTTTTAACGAAGACCCAGTAGTTAATGAACTTGTTAAGTTTTTAGAGAATCCCTCTCGTCAGGGAATTATGAGGAGAAAACCTTTCGAGGGTGAAGAGGCTTTTTAAAGGTTTATGGAGACTACTTCTGTAGGCCTCATCTCAGGTGAGGGAGAGTTCCCTTTAATTTTGGCTCAGGTTTTAAAAAAACAAGGTTATAGAGTAGTGGCTGTTTGTTTTTCTAAAGAGCAAAAAAGGCGACTTGATCCTTTAGTAAACAGGGTGGAAGAAGTAGGGATAGGTCAGCTGGGAAAACTTATCAAGATTTTTAAAAAAGAGCAGGTAAAAGATTTGGTATTTTTAGGAAAGTTAGATAAAAGTAAGGCCCTGAAGATAGGGATTCCAGACGTCAAGGCTTTTTTATTATGGAAACGTCTTAAAAACCGAGAAGACAACACTATCTTAAAGGCAGTAGCCGAGGAGTTAGAAAAAGAGGGCTTTAGAATAAGAGGACCTGCTGAGTTTTTAAAAGAATTTTTGACCCCAGAGGGGGTTTTAACTAAAAGAAGTCCTAATGAGGATGAATGGGAAGATATTAGATATGGCTTTTATATTGCTAAAAAAATAGGAGCTCTCGACATAGGTCAGTGTGTGGTGGTAAAAAACAAGATGACGGTTGCTGTAGAAGCTATGGAAGGAACAGATGCGACGATTTTGAGGGCAGGAACGTTAAGAGAAGATACGGTGGTCATAAAAGTAGCTAAACCTATCCAGGACTTAAGGTTAGACTTGCCGGTGGTAGGATTAAATACGATAGAAAATCTGATAAAAGCTAAAGCTAAAGTTTTGGCGTTAGAAGCAGAGAAGACTTTTTTTCTTCAGCAAGAAAAGTCGTTAGAACTTGCTAACAAACACGGTTTAGCTATTGTAGGCTATAGAGGAACCGATGGAGAAGCTTAGGGTAGGTATCATCGGGATAGGTCATTTAGGAAGGTTTCATGCTGAAAAGCTTGCTCAGATAGATAAGGCAGATCTGGTAGCTTTGGTAGACATAAATCCCGAAAGAGTACAAGAAGCGGTTAAAAAACTTAAAAAACTTGGAAAAAATCCTCAAATTTTTTCTAACTATAGAGACATAGCTAGGTTAGTAGATGCGGTGGTGATAGTTACTCCTACTTTTACCCATTATGAAATAGCCAAGTTTTTTATAGAGAAAGAAAAAGCCGTTTTTTTGGAAAAACCTATTACTAACGAATTAAATTTAGCGGAGGAATTGGTAAATCTTGCTGAGAAAAAAAACGTTCCTTTACAGATAGGGTATATAGAACGATTTCAGGAGGCAGTAAAAGAGGCTATTTCAAAGATAAAAAATCCGGTTTTTATAGAAGCCCATAGACTTTCCTGTTTTACTGAAAGAAATTTAGATATAGATGTGATTTTAGACCTAATGATCCATGATTTAGACCTGGTACTTATGCTGAAACCTGGTAGAAAAGTTGAGTTTATACATGCAGTAGGAGCTCCTTTCTTTACCAACCTTCCAGACATAGTAAATGCTAGATTGGTTTTGGATGATGGGACTACCTGCAACCTTACTGCCAGTCGTTTGTCTTTAAGCAGACAAAGAAGAATAAGAATTTTTGAAAAAGGAAGTTATGCGGTGATTGATACCTTAGAGAAAAGTTTTCTTTATGTTCAGGTTGACCCTAGTACTAAGGAATACTTTCAAGAAAAAAAACTTTTTCCACAAGATGATCCTTTGAAAAGTGAGCTGATTCATTTTGTAGAAGGGATTTTAGCTGGTAGACCTCTTTCCCCTAATGGGAAGGAGGGGTTGCAATCCTTAGAATTAGCGTTTCAAATAAGAAAACAGGTTGAGCAAAATCTGAGAAAATTCTTATGAGTTCAGAAGCCTCTTGCAAAATCTTTATCATAACCGGTGAGTTGTCTGGAGACCTTTACGGTTCTCTTTTGATAAAAAGAATAAAAGAGGTTAATGCAGCTTTTCAGTTCGTGGGTGTAGGTGGTCCAAAGATGAGAAGTCTTGGGATAGATATACTTTTTTCTGCTGAGCCTCTAGCTTTAGTAGGTTTACCTAATCTGTCAGAATTAAAGAAATACTGGTTTGTATATAAAAAGATTAAAGAATTTTTAGCTAAAAAATTGGTAGATGCTGTGGTTTTAGTCGATTTTCCTGGGTTTAATCTTAAGATAGCTAAATTAGCTAAAGAAATGGGTTATCCGGTTATTTACTATATAGCTCCGCAGGTTTGGGCATGGCATAAAAGACGGATCAAAATTTTAAAAAAATATGTGGATAGACTTTATGTAGTGTTGCCTTTTGAAAAGGAGTTTTTTAATTCTTATGAAATCCCAGCTATTTTTTTAGGTCACCCTATCTTAGACCTTATCAAGGTTAATCTTTCTAAAGAGATGCTTTTTGAAATTTATGGGTTAGATGAAGAAAAACCTATTTTAAGCTTTTTCCCCGGAAGTAGAGAAAAAGAAATTCAAAGACATGTCCCCCAATTTTTAAAAATTTATCGCATGGTAAAAGAAAAGGTCCCTGAAGTACAGGGAATAATGGTTAAGGCTTTAGGATTAAAAGATTCTTTTATCTGGGAAGGAGCCAAAAAAGAGATTAAAGTAGTAGAAAACACTCAATATGAGGTGTTAAAGTATTCTACCGCGGCTCTTTTAGCTTCAGGTACTATAACCTTAGAAGCAGCCATTATAGGTACCCCCGCGGTAGTTACTTATTTTCTTCCTTACTGGATGATGAGTTTAGCTAAAAGATTGGTTAAAGTTCCTTTTATCAGTCTTCCTAACCTTATACTTGGGAAAGAGGTTTATCCAGAAATAGTAGGATTTAGGAAGACTCAAGAGGAGATTATTGTTCACCGCTTGATTGAACTTTTAAAAGACCGTACCAAACAAGAACGGATTAAAAGAGATTTGGAGGGTTTAAAAAGATTACTTGGGGCTCCTGGTGCTAGTTGGAGGATCGCTGAAGATATGGTAAGGTATTTGATGTCTTTAAAACGCAAGGTTTCTTGACAAATTATATAAGTTTTTATATTATATAATTTAATTTTTTAGGAGGTTGATCATGGCAGAAGACTTGAAAAAAATGTACTATACAATAGTTACAGACCATTTTCCTTCAGAAATAAGAATAACTTTTGGAGATCAAACTTTGATATATAAAAAAAGGACCTGGGATATAGAGGTTGAACCGGGTGTGATAGAAAGGAGAGGATTAAGATATGGAGAAAATCCAGACCAAGAAGCAGCACTTTATGAGTTGGTAGCAGGAAATCTGATTTTAGGAGAATGTGAGTTTATTCATCCCAATTTAGGGTTGGTTTCTTCTTTAAGAGAACAGGATTTTATTCAGTTCGGAAAACACCCAAGTAAAATCAACCTTACTGACATCGATAGCGGTTTAAACATCCTTAGGTATCTTAACGAAAAACCTTGTTGTGTTATCATCAAACATAACAATCCTTCTGGGGTAGCTTATGGAAATAGTTTAGAGGAGGCGTTTTTACGGGCTTTTAAGGCAGACCGTATCGCAGCTTTTGGCGGAGTGGTAGTATTAAACAGGCCTGTAGATAAGGCTTGTGCGGAGGCTATAGCTTCTAATTATTTTGAGGTAGTAGTTGCTCCAGAATATGAAGAAGGAGCTATAGAGATTTTAAAAGCTAAAAAATCTTTAAGAATAATACGGATTAAACGGATGGATCGACTTCAGAACTACAGAAATTATAAAATTGTAGAGTTTAAAAGTCTCATAGATGGGGGCCTTATAGTACAGGTTTCTCAAAGTAACAAGATTAATCGTCCTGAAGATCTGAAACCTGCGGTTGCGGTAAAAGATGGGATCGAGTACAAATGCCTAAGAGAACCTACCGAAAGAGAGGTTAAAGACATGCTTTTTGGTTGGGCTGTAGAACTTGGGGTTACTTCTAACTCGGTTTTGTTTGTAAAGGATGAATGCACCGTAGCCATCGGAACAGGAGAACAAGACAGGGTTGGTTGTACTGAGATAGCCATCTTTAAAGCCTACACTAAGTTTGCTGATTTGCTTTGCTACGAAAAATATGGGATTCCTTACAAACAATTGGAGTTAGAAGTAGCAAAAGGAATCCGTCCCAAGGAAGATAAAGAAAGGATAGATGAAGAAACCAAGGAAAAAAAGGCAGGTTTGATAGGGGCGGTGATGGTTTCTGACGGATTTTTACCATTTAGAGATTCGGTAGACGTGGTGGCTAAACAAGGAGTTACGGCAATTTTACAACCAGGTGGTTCAATAAGGGACTGGGAGGTTATAGAGGCTTGTAATGAATATCAAATTGCCATGAAATTTACCGGACAAAGGGCTTTTAGGCACTAAACATTTTGTTTTTTTCAACTTCAAATCATTACTAAAAAAGAAAGCAGGGGGGTTATAATGAATAAAATACCTTTTACACCTGAAGGTTTAGAAAAAATAAAAAAGGAACTTGAATATCTTATCAAGGTTGAAAGAAGAAAGGTAATCAAGGCTATCGAAGAGGCCAGGGCACACGGTGACCTTTCGGAAAATGCCGAATACGAAGCAGCTAAGGAGAGGCAAGCTCATATAGAAGGAAAGATCCAGGAACTTTCAGGGATTTTAGCCAATGCTGAAGTAATACCACCTTTAAACAAAGCTCCTGATAGGGTACAGTTTGGAGTAAAGGTCAAACTTTTAAACCTGGACACCGATGAAATAGTGGTTTATAAGATAGTAGGTCCCTATGAGACAGACCCTTCAAAGGGTATTATTTCAGTTAATTCTCCTATAGCTAAAGCTTTGATAGGAAAGGAGATAGGAGATGTAGTTCAAGTAAAAACACCTTCTGGTATAAAAAATTTTGAAATTTTAGACATAGAAATTTAAGCTTTGGGTTGTATTTTAGCATAAAACTAATAAAATTTGATCTTGTAAAATTAAAAACTAACTTAAGCGGAGGTCTACATGGATTTTTTAGCTAAAAAATATCTTTTCACCCCTGGTCCGGTTCCTGTTCCTCCTAAGGCCCTTCTGACGATGGCTCAGCCGATGACCCATCATAGACTACCAGAATTTTCTGAAATTTTAAAAGAGATAAGAGAGAACCTAAAATATCTTTTTCAGACAAAGAATAACGTCTATTTTTTTGCTTCTTCTGGTACTGGTGCGATGGAGGCAGCTATTTTAAATCTTTTTTCTCCTGGAGACAAAGTATTGGTAGTTTCTGCAGGAAAGTTCGGGCAACGTTGGTTCGAACTTGCGAAAACTTTTGGTTTAAATCCTTTGGTAATAGACTTACCTTGGGGCAAAGCGGTAAAATCCGAGCAAGTAGAAGAGGTTTTAAACTCGCATCCTGACATCAAAGGGGTTTTACTCCAGGCTTGTGAAACCTCCACAGGCGTTAAACACCCTGTTAAAGAGATAGCACAGCTTACTAAAAATAGAGAAACTGTGATAGTAGTTGATGCTATCACCGGCCTTGGGGTGTTTGACATACCTATGGATGAGTGGGGACTTGATGTAGTGATCACAGGCTCTCAAAAGGCTTTAAGCCTTCCTCCTGGGCTTTCTTTTATAGCCTTTTCTGAAAAGGCTGAAAAGCTCTCAGAAAAATCTACTTTGCCTAAATATTATTTTTCTTTAAAAAAAGAAAAAAAAGCCTATGAAAAGGATACTACTTCTTTTACCCCAGCCGTAAGCCTTCTTTTAGGGCTGAGGGTGATTTTACAAAGAATAAAAGAGATAGGCCTTAAAGCGCTTTTTGAACATTATCAAGTCCAAGCTAATGCTTGTAGAGCAGCAGTAAAGGCCTTAGGACTTAAGATTTTTCCAGAGGTGCCTTCAGAATCATTAACGGTGATAGAGGTTCCTGAGGGGGTTAAAACAGGAGAACTTATTAACTTTCTTAAGAACAAATTAGGGATTATTTTTGCAGGAGGCCAGGATCATCTAAAAGGAAAGATTATAAGGATAACCCATATGGGAGATCAAAGTTTGTTTGACTTGCTTGTAGCTATTTCGGCTTTAGAGGTAGGGTTAAATCTTTTTGGGTATCAAGTAGAGTTAGGGGCTGGTGTTAAGGCAGCTGAAAAGGTTATCTTTGAACACCTAAAACATAGATATTTTTAAAAATTAAAAATATTAAAAGGAGGAAAAGGTGAAAATGAAGGTTCTTATTTCTGACTCACTTTCTGAAGAAGGTATAAAGATTCTTGAAGAACAAGGGTTAGAGGTTATCTATAAACCTGGTTTGCCTTATGAGGAACTTTTAGACCTGATCGGTGAGGTAGAAGGTCTTATTATAAGAAGTGCTACTAAGGTAACCAAAGAGGTTATAGAAAGGGCAAAAAAACTTAGAGTAATAGGTAGAGCAGGTACAGGGCTTGACAATGTAGACCTTCAGGCAGCCAACGAGAAAGGTATAGTCGTGATGAATGTTCCAGGAGGAAACAGTTTAGCAGCAGCAGAACATGCTTTAGCCCTTCTTTTTGCTTTAGCAAGAAAAATCCCTCAGGCAGTAGCCTCTATAAAAGCTGGGAAATGGGAAAAGAAAAAGTTTATAGGGGTAGAGGTGAATAATAAAGTTTTAGGTATCATAGGTTTAGGAAGGATAGGGGGGATTGTAGCAGAAAGAGCTTTAGGACTTAAGATGAAGGTTATAGCCTATGACCCCTTTGTAACCCCTGAAGCTGCTGAGAAAAAAGGGATAGAGCTGGTTAGTTTAGAGGAGTTGTTTAAAAGAGCAGATTTTATCACCATCCATACGCCTTTAACCAAAGAGACATATCATTTGATCGATGAAAAAGCTTTTTCTTTGATGAAAGACGGGGTTTATCTTATCAATTGTGCGAGAGGTGGGATAGTAGATGAAGAAGCATTGTATAAGGCTATGGTGTCTGGTAAGGTAGCTGGGGCAGCCCTTGATGTTTTTGAAAAAGAACCTATAGACCCTGATCATCCTTTATTAACTTTAGAAAATTTTATCGGAACTCCACATCTTGGAGCTTCTACAGTTGAGGCTCAAAAGGTAGTAGCTGTAGAAATAGCTAAACAAGTAGCTGATTACCTGACAAAAGGTATCATAAGAAATGCGGTTAACGTGCCATCGATTAGTCCTGAAACCCTTAAGATTATAGGTCCTATCATTACTCTTGCAGAAAAAATGGGGCTTTTAGCTACACAGATTACTGATGGGGCTATCAAAGAGGTAGAAATAAGCTATAGAGGAGAGATTTCACAGTTAGACGTAAGACCGGTTACCATAGCTTTGGTAAAAGGACTTCTTTACCCCTTCTTAAAAGAGGACGTAAACTATGTAAATGCCCTTATCAGGGCTAAAGAAAGAGACATCAAGGTAATAGAATCTAAAATAGAGATGGCAGAAGATTTTACCTCGCTTATTAGCCTCAAGGTTATCCACACTGAAGGTACTACCATCGTAGAAGGAACTCTTTTTGGTAAAAAGGAACCACGTATAGTTAAGATAAATGGTTTTAGGTTAGATGCTTTACCTGAAGGGCATATGCTTTATATTTTTAATGAAGACAAACCAGGGGTTATAGGGCAAATAGGAACCATTTTAGGCAAACACAACCTTAACATATCAAGGATGTATGTTGGTCAGGACCCGATGAAACAGACTAACGTGATCCTTCTTAGCTTAGACCAGCCTCCTACAGCAGAAGCCCTGGAGGAATTAAACAAATTAGATACCGTATATTTGGTAAAACCCTTAGAACTTTAACCATGGAAAAGCTTAATTTAAGAAACTATACCTTAGAAGAAATAGAGGTTTTGATCTCACATCTTGGTGAGCCTAAATATCGTGCAGAACAGATTTTTCACTGGATTACTTGTAAAGAAGCCATTGATTTTGACCAGATGACAAACCTTCCTAAGGTATTACGAAAAAAATTGGCAGAAACCTTTACTCTTGAGTTGCCAGAAGTAGTTGAAAAGATTTCAGATCTAGAGGGAACTACCAAATTCGCTCTAAAATTACAGGATGGTGAGATCATAGAGACGGTGGTCATCCCTGAAAGAGACCATTATACCCTTTGTGTCTCAACTCAGGTAGGATGTGCGATGGGGTGTAAGTTTTGTCTTACGGCTAAAGGAGGTTTTAAAAGAAATCTAGAGGTCTATGAAATAATCTCTCAAGTGATTATAGCACGTCTGTATCTTAAGGAAATAAATAGTTTGCTTCCTTTAAGAAACATTGTTTTTATGGGTATGGGAGAGCCTTTAGCTAACTACGAAAACTTGATAAAAGCTTTAAAGATCCTTGCCCATCCTTTGGGGTTTAATGTTTCTAAAAAAAGGTTAACGGTCTCTACTGTAGGGTTGGTAAAGAAGATTAAAAAGCTGGCAGAAGACTTCCCTACTGCTTTGGCTATTTCTCTTCATGCCCCAAATGATGACTTAAGAAAAAGTCTTATACCTGTAGCTAAAAAGTATCCTCTTAAAGACCTTTTAGAAACTATCAAAACTTTCCCTAGGATAAAAAACGGACGCACTACCATAGAATATATTCTTATAAAAGAAATAAATGATAGTCTCCAGCATGCTAAAGAGTTGGTAAACCTTTTCAGAAGTTTCCCTATTAAAATCAATCTTATTCCTTATAATCCCCATCCTGAGCTACCCTTTGAGAGACCAGAAGAAAAAAAGATAGAATCCTTTCAGAGATTTTTATTAGACCATGGCATCCTTACCACCGTAAGAAAGAGCAAAGGACTTGATATTTCTGCAGCTTGTGGTCAGCTAAGAAGAAGATTAACCCTTAGCTCCATACCCCTGCAATAGTAAATCCACAAACAGGGCATACGCCGTTACTTCTTAACCGAACCTTTAAGGCTCTTAATCCTCTTCTTTCTATAAGGAGTGTCTCGCATTTAGGACAGTAAGTGTTTTCATAAGGATTTCCTGGGACATTTCCTATGTATACGTAGTTTAACCCAGCTTCTTTTCCTATTTCATAAGCCTTTTGCAGGGTTTCTACAGGGGTAAAATCTTTGTCAAGCATCTGATATTGAGGATAAAACCTTGAAAGATGCCAGGGTGTGTTCTCATCAAGCTCGGTTTTTATAAAATAGGCTATGTCTTTAAGCTCAGAAGGATCGTCGTTTTCTCCTGGGATGATCAAGGTAGTGATTTCTACCCAGATACCTTTTTGTTTGAGATATTTTAGGTTGTCCAGTACAGGTTGAAGTTTGGCTTTGCAAAGTTTTCGATAGAAGCTATCTCTAAAAGATTTCAGGTCTACGTTTATCCCATGTAGATATGGGCTTATGTAGTCTATGGCCTCTTTAGTCATGTAGCCGTTTGAAACAAACACGTTTTTGATGCCATGCTTAGAAGCTAATTTAGCACAATCGTAAGCAAACTCAAAAAAGATGGTAGGCTCTGTATATGTATAGGAAATACTTTTTGCATCTTCTTTTAAGGTTTTTTCTACGATTTCCTTAGGCGAGACTAATTTTCCGGTAATAGAGTTATAAAGCTGTGGGTATTGAGAGATTTCAAAGTTTTGGCAAAAACTACACCTGAAATTACATCCCACCGTGGCAATAGAATAACTCCAGGTTCCTGGTAAGAAGTGATAGAGGGGCTTTTTTTCTATGGGGTCTAAATTTTGTGCCACAATTTTCCCATATACCAAAGAATATAAAACTCCCTCTTCGTTTTTCCTAACCCCACAAAGACCTACAGAATTGTTTGGTATTACACACCGATGGTTACATAGCATGCATCGAACCTTTTTTTCATCTAACATTTGATAAAATAGAGCTTGCCTAATTCCCATAGATCTACCTCCCTTCTTTTTATTAAAATAAAAATTTTTTGCTAAAATTCAATCACATTTAAGGACAAATTAACCTTAGGTAAAGTCATAAGCATCCTATAGCGGATTAATTTTAATCGGTTGTCAAAATAGACTTAGAATTTTCTTGTTTATTTGTGTTAAAAAACTAAAAAGGAGGTGCAAGATGCAGGCACTTGTACTGGTGGTGATTTTATCGTGTGTTTTTGTGCTTGCCTATAGGTTTTACAGTGCTTTTATTGCTGCGAAAGTTCTTTCTTTGGATCCCAAAAGATCTACTCCTTCTACTATTTTAAATGACGGAAGAGACTATGTCCTTACCAATCGTTGGCTTGTTTTTGGGCACCATTTCGCAGCGATAGCTGGCGCAGGGCCTTTAATTGGACCTGTGTTAGCTGCACAATTTGGTTATTTACCTGGTTTTTTATGGATTTTGATTGGGTGTGTGGTAGCTGGTGCTGTACATGATATGGTGGTGCTTTTTGCCTCAGTAAGACATAACGGAAAGTCTCTTGCTGAAATTGCTAAAGCCCAAGTTGGACCGGTATCTTACTGGCTTGTTCTTGTTGCTACTTTATTTTTGTTAATCATCGTTTTAGCTGGTGCTTCTATCGCGGTTGTGAATGCTTTGTATAATAGTCCCTGGGGGAGCATTCACAGTTGGGGTAACCATATCGATCGCTATTTTTATAGGTATCTATCTTAAATGGTTAAGGCCAGGTAAGGTCGTAGAAGCAAGTATTATTGGTGTGATATTGATTATCTTAGCAGTTGTGGTTGGTCCAGTGATTAAAGAATCAAGCTTAGCACCTTATTTTACTCTTGATAAAAAAACACTTTCTATACTAGTTCCAGTATATGGATTTTTGGCAGCTGTTTTACCTGTTTGGTTACTTCTTGTTCCAAGAGATTATTTGAGTTCTTACATGAAGTTCGGAACGATGTTTTTACTTGCCATCGGTGTGATACTTGTAAATCCTTTAATTAAAATGCCTGCAGTTACTCAGTTTGTGGCAGGTGGTGGTCCTGTTATATCAGGTAAGGTTTGGCCTTTTATGTTTATCACCATATAGCTTGCGGAGCCATTTCAGGTTTCCATTCCCTTGTTTCCTCTGGAACTACACCTAAGATGCTGGAAAATGGAAAAGATATAAGAGTGATTGGATATGGTGCCATGCTTGTAGAAGGATTTGTAGCTTTGATGGCCTTGATTGCTGCTACCGTACTTTCTACAGCAGACTATTTTGCCATAAACAGTGCTCCAGAAGCTTTTAAAAAACTTGGGATGCAGGTTCAAGATCTGCCTTATCTTTCTGCTTTAGTGGGAGAAGAGCTTGCAGGTCGTCCAGGTGGAGCGGTATCTTTGGCAGTAGGAATGGCTGATATTTTTTCAAGGATAGGTGGGCTAAGACATTTGATGAGTTACTGGTATCATTTTGCAATTATGTTTGAGGCCTTATTTATACTTACCCTTATCGATGCAGGAACAAGAGTAGGAAGATATCTAATGCAGGAGTTAGGAGGGGTGTTTTATCCAAAGCTAAGAGATTACACATGGTGGCCAGGTGTAATTGTTACAAGTGGGATATTTACATTTTGCTGGGGATATCTTCTTTATACAGGAACGATAGCTACCATATGGCCACTTTTTGGAGTGAACAACCAGCTTCTTGCTGGGATGGCATTTGCAGTAACTACAACCTATCTTTTAAGGCTTGGTAAAGCAAAATATATATGGGTAACTCTCATTCCTATGACCTTTTTGTTAATAACCACCATCGTTGCTGGCTATCAAAATATAGTTAACAACTATCTCCCTAAACAAAAATATTTACTTGCGGTGCT